>NZ_JBNRIK010000009.1:80936-93618 GCF_053557975.1 Pseudomonas sp. XP2 | reverse complement strand
GCAAGCCAGCTGCTACAGGTGCAGCGCAAGCCTCAAGGGCGGTGCAACACCTGTAGGCGCTGGCTTGCCGGCGATGAGGCCGGACCAGGCCACCCCACAGGTTCGGTCT
Source organism: Pseudomonas sp. XP2 (assembly GCF_053557975.1). Lineage (NCBI taxonomy): Bacteria > Pseudomonadati > Pseudomonadota > Gammaproteobacteria > Pseudomonadales > Pseudomonadaceae > Pseudomonas > Pseudomonas sp. XP2. The sequence goes on along the minus strand of NZ_JBNRIK010000009.1, from coordinate 93,509 downwards.
GTCAGCGCTGCTCGATGGGCACGAACTGACGCTGCTCGACGCCGACATACTCGGCGCTCGGGCGGATGATGCGGTTGTTGGCGCGCTGCTCGAAGACGTGCGCCGCCCAGCCGGTCAGGCGCGAACAGACGAAGATCGGGGTGAACAGCTTGGTCGGAATGCCCATGAAGTGATACGCCGACGCATGGTAGAAGTCAGCGTTGGGGAACAGGCGCTTCTGCTCCCACATGGTCTTGTCGATGGCTTCGGAAACCGGGTACAGCACGGTGTCGCCCACTTCGTCAGCCAACTGCTTCGACCAGCCCTTGATCACCTCGTTGCGCGGGTCGGACTCTTTGTAGATGGCGTGGCCAAAGCCCATGATCTTGTCCTTGCGCTCCAGCATGCGCAGCAGCTCGGCAGTGGCTTCCTGCGGGCTCTGGAAACGCTCGATCAACTCCATCGCTGCCTCGTTGGCCCCCCCGTGCAGCGGGCCGCGCAGCGAACCGATGGCGGCCGTGACGCAGGAGTACAGGTCGGACAAGGTCGACGCGCAGACGCGGGCGGTGAAGGTCGAGGCGTTGAACTCGTGCTCGGCGTAGAGGATCAGCGACACATTCATGACCTTGACGTGCAGCTCGCTCGGCTTCTTGCCGTGCAGCAGATGCAGGAAGTGGCCGCCGAGCGTGTCTTCGTCACTGGTGCAGTCGATGCGTACGCCATGGTGGGTAAAGCGGTACCAGTAGCACATCACTGCCGGGAACAGCGCCAGCAAGCGGTCGGTCTTGTCACGCTGGGCTTCAAAGGTCAGCTCTGGCTCCAGGGTGCCCAACACCGAGCAACCGGTGCGCATCACGTCCATCGGGTGAGCGTCACGCGGGATACGTTCCAGTACTTCTTTCAAGGCTTGCGGCAGGTCACGCAGGCCCTTGAGCTTGCGCTTGTAGTCATCCAGCTCGGCCTGGGAGGGTAGTTCGCCGTACAGCAGCAGGTAAGCGACTTCTTCGAATTCGGCACCTGCTGCCAGGTCACGTACGTCGTAACCGCGATAGGTCAGCCCGGCACCGGCCTGGCCCACGGTCGACAGTGCGGTCTGGCCGGCCACCTGACCGCGCAGACCTGCGCCACTGAGTACTTTCGCTTCGGCCATGGTGTTTCTCCTTTCTTGAACTTGTTATGGATTTGCTCTGGCTAATTCGGGGTGTTGCTCAGCCTTTTTTCTGGGCAAACAGCGCGTCGAGGCTCTGCTCGAAGGCGTGATAACCAATGGCATCGTAGAGCTCCATGCGGGTCTGCATGGTGTCGATCACGTTTTTCTGGGTGCCGTCGCGGCGCAGCGCGGTGTATACGTTCTCGGCCGCCTTGTTCATGGCTCGGAACGCCGACAGCGGGTACAGCACCAGAGACACGTCGACCGAGGCCAGCTCTTCGGTGGTATACAGCGGCGTGGCGCCGAATTCGGTGATATTGGCCAGAATCGGTGCCTTCACCCGATCAGCGAACGTCTTGTACATCTGCAACTCGGTGATGGCCTCCGGGAAGATCATGTCGGCGCCAGCCTCGATGCACGCCTCGGCACGATCAAGGGCTGCGTTCAGGCCTTCGACGGCCAGGGCATCGGTACGCGCCATGATCACGAAGCTGTCGTCGCTGCGGGCATCGACGGCCGCCTTGATGCGGTCGACCATTTCCTGCTGGCTGACGATTTCCTTGTTCGGGCGGTGGCCACAGCGTTTGGCGCCAACCTGGTCCTCGATATGGATGGCGGCAGCGCCGAACTTGCTCATCGAGCGCACGGTGCGGGCGACGTTGAAAGCCGACGCACCGAAGCCGGTGTCGACATCCACCAGCAACGGCACGTCGCACACGTCGGTAATCCTGCGCACATCGGTGAGCACGTCATCCAGGCCGGTGATGCCCAGGTCCGGCAGGCCCAGCGAGCCTGCGGCCACACCGCCACCGGACAGGTAGATGGCCTTGAAGCCGGCGCGCTTGGCCAGCAGCGCATGGTTGGCGTTGATGGCGCCAACCACCTGCAGTGGATGCTCGGCGGCAACGGCATCGCGAAAACGCTGACCGGGGGTGCTCTTCACAGTCATTTCTCACCTCGTGGGCTGTTGTTGTGGGCGTCCAGATAGTGACGCTCGATGTTGCGCTTGGACGCGCCGATGTGGCGGCGCATCAGGAGTTCGGCCAGCTCGCCGTCACGGTCGGCGATGGCATCGAGTATGCGGTGGTGTTCGGCAAACGCCTGGCGTGGCCGATTGGGCGTGGCAGAGAACTGGATGCGATACATGCGCACCAATTGGTACAGTTCGCCGCACAGCATCTTGACCAAGGTCTGGTTGCCGCTGCCCTGGATGATCCGGTAATGGAAGTCGTAGTCGCCTTCCTGCTGGTAGTAACCCAGGCCGGCCTGAAACGCAGCATCGCGCTCATGGGTATCGAGCACCCGGCGCAGTTCGTCGATGTCGCCTTGGCTCATGCGCTCGGCAGCCAGGCGGCAGGCCATGCCTTCCAGCGACTCGCGAATTTCGTAGAGCTCGATCAGCTCGGCGTGGTTCAACGACACCACGCGCGCCCCAACATGCGGCACGCGCACTAGCAGGCGCTGGCCCTCCAGGCGGTGGATGGCCTCGCGCAGCGGCCCGCGGCTGATGCCGTAGGTGCGCGCCAGCTCCGGCTCGGAAATCTTGCTGCCGGGGGCGATTTCGCCCTTGACGATGGCCGCCTGAATGCGCCTGAAGACGTTTTCAGACAAGGTTTCCGTTTCGTCTGTCAGCACCGGGCTGGGGGTGGAAAGGTCCTGCATATTGTCGACACCTTGAAAATCTATTCGCCAGAAATTAGCGAACTAAAGCGACCCAGTCAAAGAAAAAATGAATATTGTCGACAATCGTCTAAGAACGAACTAACCCCGCCCAGGTGATGTCAGATCGCGCACCGCTGGCGTCAAGACGTCGGCGTGATAGAATGCCGCGCCTCCGTTGGGGTATGGATAGCCTGTCTGTCATACATTCATGCTTGTTGACAGATACAAGAGGAAGGTTGCGCAGTCGTTGCCAGTCGCCTTGACCAGAACCTTGACCAGAACCTTGCCTAGAACCTTGCACTGCACCGCGCCAGGATTATGAGACTTACACCCGTTTTATTGCTGCTATGCCTCACCCTGCTGCCGGCCCTTGGCCAAGCTGCGGGCAAGACCGTCTATGGCCTGAACGAATATGCACGGCTGGGCGACCTGGACCTGGAAGTGGCTGCCAAGCTCGACACCGGTGCCAAGACCGCCTCGCTCAGCGCCCGTGACATCAAGCGCTTCAAGCGCAACGGCGAAAGCTGGGTGCGCTTCTACCTGGCCATCGATGCTGCCCATTCGCACCCGATCGAGCGTCCGCTGGCACGCGTGAGCAAGATCAAGCGCCGGGCCGGCGACTATGATGCCGAATCGGGCAAGGCCTACACGGCACGCCCGGTCATCGAACTTGAAATCTGCATGGGCCAGGCCATGCGCACCATCGAAGTCAACCTCACCGACCGCAGCGCCTTCCAGTTCCCGCTGCTGATCGGCTCCGAGGCGCTCAAGCACTTCGACGCGCTGGTCGACCCAAGCCTTAAATATGCGGCCGGCAAACCTGCCTGTGCCACCGACGCTCCCAAAGCAGAGTAATCCCGATGCGCTCTCTTACCCTCCATCTGAAAGTCCTGATCACCGTACTGGTGCTACTGGGCGTGGCGGTCACGGCCTATCAGATCTTCTTCCTCGGCATTCCGGTGACCGAAGACGAAACCGACGACCTGTGGAACATCGACGCCAAGGTCGAGTTTGTGGCCAGCACCAAGGACCCGGTCAAGGTGCAGATGTTCGTGCCACCACTGAACCGCGACTACGTGAGCCTCAACGAGAGCTTCATCTCCAACAATTACGGGGTGAGCGTCAACCGCGCCGACGGCAACCGCAAGGTCACCTGGTCGGCCCGTCGCGCCAGCGGCAACCAGACCCTCTACTACCGCCTGGTGCTTACCAAGCGCTACAGCAACGAAAAGACCACGGTCAAAGGCCCGACCTTCCGGGACAGCCTGGCTATCGAAGGCCCCGAGAAGATCGCCGCCGAAGCCCTGATGGCGCCGATTCGCCAGCACTCCGCCGACGTCGAGACCTTCGTCAGCGAGACCATCAAGCGGGTCAACAACCTCAACGACGACAACGTCAAGCTGCTGCTGGCCGGCGACACCTCACCGATGAAGAAAGCTCAGGTCATCGACCTGCTGTTGTCGATTGCCCACGTGCCGATGGAAAAGGTGCACACCATCCGCCTGGTGGCTGACACCCCGCAAACCCCGGAGCTATGGCTGCGCAGCTTCAACGGTAACGACTGGCTGTACTTCAACCCCGACACCGGCGAACAAGGCCTGCCCAACGATCGCCTGCTGTGGTGGACCGGTGACGACAACCTGATCACCGTCGATGGCGGCAAGAAGGCCAACGTTACCTTCAGCATGAACAACAGCGAGATGAACGCCATCCGCCTGGCCAAGCTGACCGACGAGAACACCGACGCCGACTTCCTCGAGTATTCGCTGTACGGCCTGCCGTTGCAGACCCAGCAAACCTTCATGATCATGGTAATGATCCCGATCGGCGTGCTGGTGATTCTGGTCCTGCGCAACATGGTCGGCCTGCAGACCCTGGGTACCTTCACCCCGGTGCTGATCGCCCTGGCGTTCCGCGAAACGCAGCTAGGCTTCGGCATCGTGCTGTTCACGGTGATTACCGCCCTTGGCCTGTCGCTACGCTCGTACCTTGAACACCTCAAGCTGCAAATGCTGCCACGCCTGTCGGTGGTGCTGACCTTCGTCGTGGTGCTGATCGCAGCCATCAGCCTGTTCAGCCACAAGCTCGGCCTTGAGCGCGGGCTGTCGGTGGCGCTGTTCCCGATGGTGATCCTGACCATGACCATCGAGCGCCTGTCGATCACCTGGGAAGAGCGTGGCGGTGGCCATGCCATGAAAGTGGCCATTGGCACCCTGTTTGCCGCCTCGGTGGCGCACCTGCTGATGATGGTGCCCGAGCTGGTGTACTTCGTGTTCACGTTCCCGGCCGTGCTGCTGATCCTGGTGGGCTTCATGCTGGCGATGGGCCGCTACCGTGGCTACCGCCTGACCGAACTTCTCCGCTTCAAGGCATTCCTGAAGAAGGCTGACGCCTGATGTTTGGCCTGATCAAGACGTGGAAAGCCCTGGAGGCCCGGGGCATCATGGGTATCAACCGGCGCAACGCGGACTACGTGTTGAAGTACAACAAGCGCAGCCTGTACCCGATCGTCGACGACAAGATCATCACCAAGGAGCGCGCCCTGGCGGCCGGCATCCATGTGCCGGAAATGTACGGCATCATCGAAACCGAGAAAGAAATCGAGAAGCTCGACCAGATCATTGGCGGGCGCAGTGATTTCGTCATCAAGCCGGCGCAAGGCGCCGGCGGTGATGGCATCCTGGTGATCGCCGACCGCTTCGAGGACCGCTACCGCACGGTATCGGGCAAGATCATCAGCCATGAGGAAATCGAGCACCAGATTTCGAGCATCCTCACTGGCCTGTACTCGCTGGGCGGGCACCGCGACCGGGCGCTGATCGAGTACCGGGTTACCCCCGACCAGATCTTCAAAAGCATCAGTTACGAAGGTGTGCCGGACATCCGCATCATTGTACTGATGGGTTACCCGGTAATGGCCATGCTGCGCCTGCCGACCCGCCAGTCCGGCGGCAAGGCCAACCTGCACCAGGGCGCCATCGGCGTAGGCGTTGACCTGGCCACCGGCGTAACCCTGCGCGGTACCTGGCTGAACAACATCATCAGCAAGCACCCGGATACCACCAACGCAGTGGACGGCGTGCAGTTGCCGAACTGGGACGGTTTCATGAAACTGGCCGCCGGCTGCTATGAACTGTGCGGGCTGGGTTACATCGGTGTGGACATGGTACTGGACCAGGAGAAGGGCCCACTGATTCTGGAGCTCAACGCCCGTCCGGGCCTGAACATCCAGATTGCCAACGACTGCGGCCTGACCCAGCGCACACATGCCATCGAGGCGCACATCGAAGCACTGGCCAAGGACGGCATCAGCGAAGATGCCGAACAGCGGGTTCGGGTAGCTCAGGGTTTGTTCGGGCACGTGCCTAACCGCTGAAGTGCCGGGGCTGCCTGGCAGCCCTTTCGCAGCACAAGGCTGCTCCTACAGTTACTGCGCAGGTTTCCAGGGCTGCGTTTCACCTGTAGGAGCAGCCTTGTGCTGCGAATGGGCCAAACCCTCTGTTGAATGTCGCGCCCAGTGCTAGGCGCTTTTCCTGCACAGGTCTACAATCGCCCTCCTCGCTTTTACATCGCCGTCCACACTGATGCCGACCTGTACGCTTTACCCCCTGCCCTACCAGCCCGACCCTGCCGCGTATTTCGCCCGCCTGCGCCAGGCCCCTGGGGCGATTCTGCTGGACAGCGCCCGCCCCGGCGCCGAACGCGGCCGCTTCGACCTGCTCAGCGCGTGGCCGCTGCAGCAGCTTCAAGCGCACCCCGGTGAACAAGGCCGCGCCTTCCTCCAACGCTTGCGCGCCGGCCTGGCGCAACTGGGCCATGCGCAACTGCCCGAAGGCAGCGCGCTACCCTTCGCCGGGGGCCTGATCGGCTACCTGAGCTACGATTTCGGCCGCCGTCTGGAACACCTGCCCAGCCTGGCTGTGGACGACCTTGGCCTGCCCGACGCACAACTGGGTCTGTATGCCTGGGCACTGGTCAGTGACCATATGCATGGCACCAGTCAACTGGTGTTCCACCCAAGCCTGGCAGACAGCGAACGTGAACGCCTGATCACGCTTTTCGAAAGCGCCAGCAGCACCGCAATTGGCGACTTCCAGTTGCGCGCGCCGATGGCCGGCGACCTGCAGCCTGAACAGTACCGGGCCGCCTTCGACCAGGTACAACGCTACATCCAGGCCGGCGATTGCTACCAGATCAACCTTACCCAACGCTTCCGCGCACCCTGCCAAGGTGACCCCTGGCGGGCCTATCAGGCCCTGCGGCAAGCCTGCCCGACGCCGTTTTCCGGCTACCAGCAACTGGCCGACGGCAGCGCGTTGCTGAGCTTTTCGCCTGAGCGCTTCATCCGCGTCAGCCAGGGCCAGGTTGAGACCCGACCAATCAAGGGCACGCGCCCACGTGCCCACGACCCGGTTGAAGACAAGCGCAATGCCGAAGAGCTGCTGCACAGCCCCAAAGACCGCTCGGAAAACCTGATGATCGTCGACCTGCTGCGCAACGACCTCGGGCGTACCTGCAAGATCGGTTCGGTGAAGGTACCGGAGCTGTTCAGCCTGGAGAGCTACCCTAACGTCCACCACCTGGTCAGCAGCATCACCGGCCAGTTGGCCAGCGACAAGGATGCCCTGGACCTGATCGGCGACAGCTTCCCCGGCGGCTCGATCACCGGGGCGCCGAAGATTCGCGCCATGCAGATCATCGACGAGCTGGAGCCGGCGCGCCGGGCGCTGTACTGCGGCTCGCTGCTGTATGTGGACGTGCGCGGCGAGATGGACAGCTCGATTGCCATTCGCAGCCTGCTGGTCAAAGACGGCCAGGTCAGTTGCTGGGGCGGCGGTGCCGTGGTGGCCGACTCCGAGTGGCAGGCCGAATATGAAGAGTCGATCGCCAAGGTGCGTGTGCTGATGCAGACCTTGCAGGGCCTGTGAGTCCGTCTAGCCCGCGTTTTTTTGTTACCATCACCTCACTACGAGCGCACAGCGCCACAGCCAAGATGGAAACCGCCTGATGAGCCAACCCTTCGACGTCGCCGCCCTGGCCGCGACCTACGCCAACAAGTCCCCACAGGATATTCTGAAGCTCGCCTTCGAGCATTTTGGTGATGACCTGTGGATTTCCTTCAGCGGCGCCGAGGACGTGGTGCTGGTCGACATGGCCTGGAAGCTGAACAAGCAGGTCAAGGTGTTCAGCCTCGACACCGGCCGCCTGCACCCGGAGACCTACCGGTTCATCGACCAGGTGCGCGAGCAGTACAACCTGCCGATTGAACTGCTCAGCCCCGACCGTGCCAAACTCGACCCATTCGTCAAGGAAAAGGGCCTGTTCAGCTTCTACAAGGACGGCCACGGCGAGTGCTGCGGTATTCGCAAGATCGAGCCGCTGCGCCGCAAGTTGGCCACCGTCAGCGCCTGGGCTACCGGCCAGCGCCGCGACCAGAGCCCAGGCACCCGCAGCCAGGTGGCGGCACTGGAAATCGACAGCGCTTTCTCCACGCCCGAGCGCACCCTCTACAAATTCAACCCGCTGGCGCAGATGAGCAGTGAAGAAGTGTGGGGTTATATCCGCATGCTTGAGCTGCCATACAACAGCCTGCATGAGCGCGGCTTCATCAGCATCGGCTGCGAGCCATGCACCCGCCCGGTACTGCCAAACCAGCATGAGCGCGAAGGGCGTTGGTGGTGGGAAGAGTCAACGCAGAAGGAATGCGGGTTGCACGCAGGCAACCTGATCAGCAAGGCTTGAGATAGCCGGGGCTGCTTTGCAGCCCCCTGCAATCGTGGATCAGTGCACCGGCAGCTCAACACCGGCAAACAGCTCTTCGAGCTCTTGCTTGTTATGGCACTGAATGGCTTTGGCCATCACTTCGCGAGTCAGGTGCGGGGCAAACTTCTCGATGAAGTCGCACATGAAGCCACGCAGGAAGGTGCCACGGCGGAAGCCGATCTTGGTGATGCTGGCCTCGAACAGCTCGCTGGCATCCAGGGCCACCAGGTCATTGTCGAGTTTGGCGTCCACGGCCATACCCGCGACGATACCCACGCCCAGCCCAAGGCGCACATAGGTCTTGATCACGTCGGCGTCTGCCGCGGTAAACACCACTTTTGGCGTGAGGCCACGGTGGTTGAAGGCTTCGTCCAGCTTCGAGCGCCCGGTGAAACCAAACACGTAGGTCACGATCGGGTATTCGGCAACTGCTTCGAGGGTGAGTTTCGGCAGCTTGGCCAGCGGATGCCCCTGGGGCACCACAACACAGCGGTTCCACTTGTAGCACGGCATCATGATCAGGTCGCCAAACAGCTCCAGCGCCTCGGTGGCGATGGCGAAGTCGACCGTACCGTCCGCAGCCATCTCGGCAATCTGCATGGGCGAACCCTGGTGCATGTGCAGCGACACTTCCGGGTATTGCTTGATGAAACTGCTGATCACCGGCGGCAAGGCATAGCGCGCCTGGGTGTGGGTGGTGGCGATGGACAGCGTCCCCTTCTTCTCGTTAGAGAATTCCTGGGCGATCTGCTTGATGCTCTCGACCTTGCGCAGGATTTCGCCGGCGGTATTGATGATGCGCTCACCGGCCGGCGTGACACGGGTCAGGTGCTTGCCGCTGCGAGCAAAGACTTCAACACCCAGTTCGTCTTCGAGCAGGCGGATCTGCTTGCTGATACCAGGCTGGGAGGTATACAGGCTCTGCGCCGTCGCGGAGACGTTGAGGTCATGGTGCGCCACTTCCCAGATGTAGCGCAGTTGTTGAAGCTTCATAGGTTCCCCTCGGTTCAGCGATGAGTCCGCGGCAGCAGGCAGCGACGATATATAACTATATTAGTGGTTCTGGAAATAAATCTAGAACTATTTTGTTACATGCCCCCGCAAACAGCCTACGGCCATCTTCACACTTTCCTACGCCCCAGATGCTGCGCCAACGGCACCATGTACACCGGCACCGGCGACAGCTGCAGCAGCCGCACAGCCGTACGCCCCAAGGGCACATCCACACCGGCACCGGCGCTGTGGCTGCCGAAAATCAACAGGTCAACGCTCAACCGCTGCGCCTGGTCAAGGATCACCTGCGCGGGGTCACCTTGGCGTACCCGCACCGCTTTGATCACTGCCAGGTCGGCCTCCTCGCCCAGCTCATCGCGGAAGCTCTCCAGCACGCGCTGCTCAATGTTGGCCATCACCGTGCTCACCCCCTGGCTGTGCAACTGGTCAAGCGTCTGCTCATCGAGATAGCTTTGCAGCAGGGATTCGGCGAATTGCCCCATTGGCTCCACCGCATGGATCACATACAGCTCGGCATTGAACGTGCGCGCCAAGGCCAGCGCGTGCTGCATCACAAAAGGGGCGTAGACACCGAGGTCGGTGGCGTACAGCATGGAGCGGATCATTCGACCTCCTCGACTGCCGCAGCGGCAGAGCAAGCTTCAGCTTAGCAGCGCACCGGACACACGCTTTGCCGTCCGGCGCGCTACCGGCACGGGCTGGAGGCCCCGCAAAATCGCGCCATCGGGGTCAAAGCCAGCTCAGCGGGGTCGATCGCTGTCGTCGAGAAAACTCAGTGCCTGGTACAACATTTCGGTGCGTGGCAAGCTGCAGCCTGCCGCACGTGCACGCGCCAGCGGTTCAGCATAGATAGCCTGCAGTTCCAACGGGCGCATGAGGGCATAGTCGTGATACATGCTTGGCCAGTAGTCGGGCATGCGCTCAGTCATCTGGAACAGGTGCTCGGCATAGCCCTCGGGCAATACGTGCCCGCAGGCGCCAGCGCCTTGCACCACCTCAGCCATCAAGGCCTGTATCAGGGCACGGCTGTGGCTGCTTGCCATCAGCCCGGTGGTGCCTTCACCCAGCAGCACCGACAGGCCGTTATAAGGCACGTTCCATACAAGCTTCTGCCAGCGCGCCAAGTCCAGGTTCGGCATGGCCTGCGAATCGATGCCCGCCGCCTGGAACAAACCGGCACCTTCCCTGACAACTGCGGCACCACCCTCACGGGCCGGCCCACTGTGATAGCCCAGGTTGACCGCCCCCAGGGCCTGGTGACGAATTACACCCGGCGCGTGGCGGTTGACGCAGATGAAGCACAGGCCGCCGAGCAGGTGCATGTCGCCACGTAATGCCGGACGCAGCTGCTCTTCCACACCCAGGCCGTTTTGCAGCAGTAAAACCTTGGCGCCCGGCGCAGCAGCCTGCACGATCACAGGCGCCAGCTGGTCATTGCTGGTGGCCTTGGCACCGACCAGTAACCAGTCGCAAGCCGGCATATCTGCGGCATTGGCATAGGCCTGCACCTTCATCAGCAGCTTGCCGTGCACCGCACTGTCCAGCGCCAACCCCTGTTCGCGTACAACCTGATACTCGCTGCGCAGCAGAAAATGCACGTCGAAACCCGCGCGAGCCAGCATCACACCATAGAAGCCACCGATAGCCCCACTGCCAATGATGCCAATGCGTGGTGTGTGCGGATGCATGCGGACCTCCCGGGAAAAATCAGCCTTCTTTTTACACCGCTTGCGCACTGTCAGGTAGCCCATCGACACCAGCGCGCTAAAGGAGCAGGTAAAACAGCACGCTGACGGGACTTGCGCCCATTGTCGCGCCACCCGTAACGCGCTAAGGTTCGGCTCCCCGCTGCGATTATTCTTGCTGCTGGGCCGCACGGGGATAGTTGGCGGCCGGCACCCGTGACCTGACGAGTAACACGATGGCTGATTTACCGATCGATGACTTGAACGTTGCCTCCAACGAGACCCTGATCACCCCCGATCAGCTCAAGAAGGAAATCCCTCTCAGCGCCAAGGCCCTGCAGACCGTGACTGCCGGCCGTGAAGTGGTGCGCAATATTCTCGACGGCAAGGACCATCGCCTGTTCGTCGTGGTCGGCCCTTGCTCCATCCACGACATCAAGGCCGCCCACGAATACGCCGAGCGCCTGAAGGTACTGGCCGAAGAAGTGTCCGATACGCTGTACCTGGTCATGCGGGTGTACTTCGAAAAGCCGCGCACCACCGTCGGCTGGAAAGGCCTGATCAACGACCCGTACCTGGATGACTCGTTCAAGATCCAGGATGGCCTGCACATCGGCCGTCAGTTGCTGCTGGACCTGGCCGAAATGGGCCTGCCGACCGCTACCGAAGCACTGGACCCGATTTCCCCGCAATACCTGCAAGACCTGATCAGCTGGTCGGCCATCGGCGCCCGCACCACCGAATCGCAGACCCACCGCGAAATGGCCTCAGGCCTGTCCTCGGCGGTCGGCTTCAAGAACGGCACTGATGGCGGCCTGACCGTTGCCATCAATGCCCTGCAGTCGGTGTCCAAGCCACACCGCTTCCTCGGCATCAACCAGGAAGGCGGCGTGTCGATCGTCACCACCAAGGGTAATCCGTATGGCCACGTGGTACTGCGCGGCGGTAACGGCAAGCCTAACTACGACTCGGTCAGCGTCGCCCTGTGCGAGCAGGACCTGGCCAAGGCCAAGATCAAGGCCAATATCATGGTCGATTGCAGCCACGCCAACTCCAACAAGGACCCGGCCCTGCAACCACTGGTAATGGAGAACGTTGCCAACCAGATTCTGGAAGGCAACCAGTCGATCATCGGCCTGATGGTCGAAAGCCACCTGAACTGGGGCTGCCAGTCGATTCCGAAAGATTTGAACGAATTGCAGTACGGCGTCTCGATTACCGACTCGTGCATCGACTGGTCGGCGACCGAGAAGACCCTGCGCAGCATGCACGCCAAGCTCAAGGATGTGCTGCCGCAGCGTAAGCGTGGCTGAGTGATGT
>NZ_JBNRIK010000009.1:0-80821 GCF_053557975.1 Pseudomonas sp. XP2 | reverse complement strand
GTCACGCGGCCCCGCTTTTTTAGGGGTGCGTCAGGCCTTGCTCGAGTGCCGCTGCTGGCGCTCCATGTAGCGTTCCACATATGAGCAGGACGGGATCACCGTGTAGCCCATCTGTTCAGCGTACTCCAGAGCCCGCTCGGTCAGTGCGGCAGCAATGCCGCGGCCCCGCAAGGCGTTGGGCACGAAGGTGCGATAGATGTCCAGCGTCTGCTTGCCCAGATCCATGTACGTAAGATAGGCACGATGACCGTCCACGTTGGTCTCGAACTGATGACCGGCCTGGTCATGGTGGATGGTCAGCGCTTCGCTCATCACTACTCCTCGCAGGTCTTCTCGGCAGACCCATACCTTAACCGATGGTGGTTTATCCGGCGCAAAATCCTCGACGCCACCTGTTGCCCCTTCGACCTCTGGACGATTGTAATCGTTCGAAGCCTCTGGCACTCACAAGATAGTAGGCGCCGCGAATGGGATTGCTCAAGGTGGCGGTGGCTAAAAAAGGGTGAAAATGCTGAGAGCGCGACTCTTCCCTGTACGCTCAATAGCCGCCGGATGTTGTAGGGCTTAAGACGTCCAAAGACAGTTAAAGTCACCGTTAGTTCAACAAAAAAGTTCCTGTACTACAACAGCTTGGGAACCGTGCACGTTTTTTTCACGTGCGCGTCGCAAATCTTGTCGGGACGGCGTCTAGCCACATTTTTTTTGCAGTTCTTGCGCTCAGTCAGTTTACTTACTACAAGTAATGGGTACTATGTACGCCGGCCAGTTTCTCTTTCCTGAGAGATGGCTCTTTAATAGAAAGTCCTTGAAGGGGAACACGATGAACAACGTTCTGAAATTCTCTGCTCTGGCTCTGGCCGCAGTTCTGGCTACCGGTTGCAGCAGCGTATCCAAAGAAACCGAAGCTCGTCTGACTGCGACTGAAGACGCAGCAGCTCGCGCTCAAGCTCGTGCTGACGAAGCCTACCGTAAGGCTGACGACGCACTGGCAGCCGCTCAGAAGGCTCAGCAGACCGCTGACGAAGCCAACGAGCGCGCTCTGCGTATGCTGGACAAAGCCAGCCGCAAGTAATAATCCTCACGGATTGTTAAGAAGCCGACCCACTTGTGGGTCGGCTTTTTTATTGCCTGCCAGCCAGGCAAACACGCCCGACATTCACGAAAAGGCCCGCACTTAGGCGGGCCGTGATGTGTCGCAATTACCTTACTGCAGTTCAGGCGGAATGCTCGACACCATTGGCGCGCCACCCTGGGTCTCGACCGGCACGGCAATTTCTACCGGCATGCCATCTTCTGCAGCCACCACGTCACGCACCATGTCCCAGTTCATGCGCAGGTTATTGGCCAAGTCTTCACGCTTGAGCAGCGCATTGATAACTGCGGTGTGTTTGTCGACCACCGAAGGGTTACCCTGATCGTCCAGCGGCGTGTGCGCCTCCAGATAGACCTTGCCGCCGCTGATACCGAACTTGTAAGGCTCATTGATGATGCGCACCGGAGTGCCCACAGGCACCATCTTCGACAGTTCCAGCACGTTGTTGTTGAGCATCCGGAAGCAGCCGTGGCTGGTACGCATGCCAATGCCGAACTTCTTGTTCGATCCATGGATCAAGTAGCCCGGCACGCCCAAGGTAAACTTGAACGGCCCCAGCGGGTTATCAGGGCCAGCCGGTACCACAGTCGGCAGGATGTCACCGTCCGCCGCGTGCTCTTTGCGGATCGAAGCAGGTGGCGTCCAGGTCGGATTCGGCGTCTTGGCGGTGATCTTGGTGTTGGCGATCGGCGAACCCCAACCCTCACGGCCAATGCCCAGCGGGAAGGTATGCACCACGTTCTGCCCTTTCGGGTAGTAGTACAGGCGGTACTCGGCCAGGTTGATGACAATGCCTTCACGCGGGCCCGGCGGCAGGACGTAGCGGGTCGGCAGGATGATCTCGGTACCGGCGCCCGGCAGCCAAGGGTCGACACCCGGGTTAGCGGCAATCATTTCCAGGTAGCCGAGGTCGTTGGCGGTGCCGATGTCGGCGAACGTGTCCTCGTACTTTGCCTTGATCACATGCACCTGGCCGACGATGTCTTCACCGGGCGGTGGCAGTGGCAGCTCCAGCGCAGCAGCGGGGCCCGCTACCAGCAGGGCGGCCAGGGACAGGCTACGGGTGACGGCAGGAAAGCGCGGCAACATCCGGTAAATCCTTCGAAAGGTGGGTCAAGAGGATCGATTGTACACCCGCACCGATGCAAGCGGGAGGCATTGGCGCGATGCAAGCGTTTCAGATGATGAAAGGTGCGTGCCGTTCAGCTGGCTTGCAGCTCTGGCCAGACCGGGCGCATGCCGCGCCGTTGAGCGTCGAGGATGGCACGGCACAAGTCACACAGGCGGCTGTCGCGGTAGATCGCGCGCGGCACCCCTGACCAACGCGGCTGCGCTGGCAGCAGACCGCCGCACAAGGTACGGTCTACCGGCACGCCCAGCTCAAGCTGGCGGGCCACCAGGTGGACACGGATTTCCTGGCAGGCGAACAGGTCGAGCTGCTCGTCGGGCTCGATCAGTTGATAGGCATACAGGGACCAGGCAGGGCGCGGCATCGGGTGCACTCGAAACGGGGGGCGCAACATTAGCCGAAAGCCCGCCCCGTTTAAAGCATCACAGCAAGGGTTTTATCGCCGGCCAGGCATTTTCCAGCAGGCGCTGCTGGGCACCCTGGGCCGGGTGGATGCCATCGGCCTGCATCAATTCGGGCACCCCTCCTACCCCTTCGAGGAAAAACGGCACCAACGGCACCTGCATGTCCGCGGCCAGCTGCTCATACACCTTGGCAAAAGCGGTGGTATAGCGCACGCCGTAATTGGGTGGCAGGCGCATGCCCAGCAGCAGCACCTTGGCGCCGGCCTGCCGCGCGCTCCCGATCATCGAGGCAAGATTTTGTTGCAATTGCGCGGGCGGCTGCCCCCGCAGGCCATCGTTGCCGCCCAGCTCCAGCACCACCAGGTCCGGTTTATGCGCGGCAAGCAGCGCCGGAAGCCGCGCCTGGCCACCTGCGCTGGTGTCGCCACTGATTGACGCATTGATCACTTTGTCGTCGAAACCTTCGTCCTTGAGACGGGTCTGCAACAGGGTGACCCAACCCTGGCGGGTATCCAGGCCAAAACCGGCGCTGATACTATCGCCAACAACCAGCAGTGTTCCCGCCGCCGCGCTCTGGGCCAGGCAATACAGGGCCAGACCGGCACTCAACCACCACACTCGCATCGGATTCTCCATGGGCCCCAACATACTCGTTGCGCAGAACCTTAGCAAAGTGGTCCCCAGCGCGGAAGGTGACCTTACCATCCTCCACGCACTCTCCCTCGAGCTGGCCAAAGGCGACAGCCTGGCCATCGTCGGCGCCTCGGGCTCGGGCAAGTCGACCCTGCTCGGCCTACTCGCCGGCCTCGACCAGCCCAGCGCGGGCAAAGTCCTCCTCGCCGGCACCGACCTGGGGCCACTGGATGAAGACCAGCGCGCCCGGGTACGTGCCGAACATGTGGGCTTTGTGTTCCAGTCATTCCAGCTGCTCGACAGCCTGAATGCGCTGGAGAACGTGATGCTGCCACTGGAACTGGACGGCCGCCGCGACGCCCGCGAACAGGCGCGCAGCCTGCTGGAACGGGTCGGCCTGGGCAAGCGCCTGAGCCACACCCCGCGCCAACTGTCGGGCGGCGAACAGCAGCGGGTAGCCATCGCCCGCGCCTTCGCCGCGCAGCCTGCGGTGTTGTTTGCCGACGAACCCACCGGCAACCTCGACAGCCACACAGGCGAGCGCATCAGCGACTTGTTGTTTGAACTGAACAAAGAGCGCGGTACTACCCTGGTGCTGGTCACCCATGACGAACGCCTGGCCCGACGCTGCCGCCGCCAGATCCGCCTGGATGCGGGGCGCTTGGTGGCCCCGGTGGAGGCTTGATGAAACATATGCCGTTGTCCCGCCTGTACGGCCTGGCCCTGCGCCAGTTGCTACGCGACCTTCGCGCCAGCGAAGTACGCGTGCTGTTCTTCGCCCTGCTGGTGGCGGTGGCAGCCAGCACCGCCATCGGCTACTTCGGTGCACGCCTGAATGGCGCCATGCAACTGCGCGCCAGCGAATTCCTGGGCGCCGACCTGGTGCTACAGGGCAGTGCCCCCGCTCGCGAGCAACAGATCGCTACCGGCACGGCACTTGGCTTGCGCCACGCGCAGGTGATCGAGTTCACCAGTGTGGTGGGCGGCGACAACGGCATCCAGTTGTCCAGCGTCAAGGCCGCCGACGCTGCCTACCCATTGCGCGGGCAGGTACGCAGCGCACCGGCGCCCTATGCAGAGGAAATACCTGGTGGCGGCCCGGCACCTGGCGAGGCGTGGGTCGAGCCCCGCCTGTTGGCGGCGCTGGGGCTGGCGATTGGCGACAGCATCGACGTAGGCATGAAAACCCTGCGCATGAGCCGTGTGCTTACTTACGAACCGGACCGCGCCAACAACTTCTACAGCCTTACCCCAAGGGTGATGATGAACCTGGCCGACCTGGAAGCCACCGGTGTTATCCAGCCTGGCAGCCGGGTTACCTACCGCGACCTGTGGCGCGGCGATGCCGAGGCACTGACCCAATACCGCCAGGCCGTGGAAAAAGACCTGGCCGCCAACCAGCGCTTGCGCGACACACGCGATGGCAACCAGCAGATCGGTGGCGCCTTGGGCAAGGCCGAACGCTACCTGAACATGGCGAGTCTGGTGGCGGTGCTGCTGGCCGGGGTCGCCGTGGCCCTGTCGGCAAGCCGTTATGCCGCTCGGCGCCTGGATGCCAGCGCGCTGCTGCGCTGCCTGGGGCTCTCACGCCGCCAGGCACTGGGCCTGTATTGCCTGCAGTTGGCCATGCTCGGCCTGGTCGCCGCCTTTACCGGCGCCCTGCTCGGCTGGCTGGCACAGCTGGGCCTGTTCCGCTTGCTGCACGGCCTGCTGCCGAGCGTGGTGCCGGCCGGCGGCATCGTCCCTGCCCTGGCTGGCATCGGCACCGGGCTGGTTGCACTGGCCGGCTTCGCCCTGCCGCCGATTGCTGCCTTGGGCCAAGTCCCGCCACTGCGGGTGCTGCGCCGTGATCTGTTGCCGATACCACCGAGCAGCTGGTTGGTGTACGGCGCCGCACTGTTTGCCTTGGGCCTGATCATGTGGCGCCTGAGCCTTGACCTGCTGCTCACCTTCGCCCTGCTCGGTGGCGGGCTGGTCGCCGCGCTACTGCTCGGTGGCTTGCTTTTGCTCGGTTTGCGCAGCCTGCGCCGGCTGTTGGCCGGCGCACCACTGGCCTGGCGCCTGGGGCTGGGCCAGTTGCTGCGCCACCCCACGGCAGCCGCCGGCCAGGCCTTGGCCTTCGGCCTGATCCTGCTCGCCATGGGGTTGGTCGCCCTGCTACGCGCAGAACTGCTCGACACCTGGCAAGCTCAGTTGCCAAAGGATGCCCCCAACCATTTCGCCCTGAACATCCTGCCGGATGACCGTGAACCGTTCGCTGAACGGCTGCATCAGGTCAATGCCACTTCAGCACCGCTATACCCGGTAACGCCCGGGCGCCTGGTGCAAATCAACCAGCAACCGGTACAGCAAATCGTCAGCAAGGATTCGGCGGGTGAGCGCGCCGTGCAGCGCGACCTCAGCCTGACCTGGGCCGCCGAGCTGCCCGAAGGCAATGCACTGACCGCCGGCAACTGGTGGCAAGCCTTGCCCGCCGACGACGAGACCCCTGGCGTTTCGGTGGAGGCCGAGCTGGCCAGCAGCCTGAAGCTTAAAATGGGCGACCTGCTGACCTTCGACATCGGCGGCCAGCAGCGCCAAGCGCGGGTCAGCAGCCTTCGCAGCGTGCACTGGGACAGCTTCCAGCCAAACTTCTACATGATCTTCCAGCCCGGCACGCTGCAGGGGCTACCGACCACCTACCTGACCAGCTTCTATCTGGCGCCGGGCCACGACCTGGACGTGGTGGCGCTGTCACGGGCATTCCCGGCAGTGACCATCTTGCAGGTGGATGCCTTGCTCGACCAACTGCGCAGCATCCTCGCCCAGGTGACCCTGGCAGTGGAGTATGTACTGGTCTTTGTGCTGGCTGCCGGGCTGGCGGTGCTGTTTGCCGGTTTGCAGGCAACGCTGGATGAACGCATTCGCCAGGGTGCCTTGCTCCGTGCGCTGGGGGCCGGGCGGCCATTGCTGGTCAAGGCACGGCGTATCGAGTTCGGCTTGCTGGGGGCAACCAGCGGATTGTTGGCCGCAGTGGGCTGTGAACTGATTACCCTGGTGCTGTACCGCTATGCCTTCGACTTGCAGTGGAGCCCGCACCCGTGGCTGCTGGCGTTGCCGCTGGCGGGGGCGCTGCTGGTGGGCGGTGCCGGAGTACTGGGCACGCGGCGGGCGTTGAATGCCAGCCCGTTGACGGTGTTGCGCGAGGGTTGAGGGTTACCTGCAGCGGCCTCTTCGCGGGCATGCCCGCGAAGAGGCCGGTGCAGGTAACATCAATTTATTGGCCGTAACTGATGCTGTTGACATACCAGGTCGCTTCACCGGTAGGCGTGTGCACCACTACCTCATCGCCCTCCTCCTTCTTGAGCAAGGCGCGCGCCATGGGCGAGTCGATCGAGATGTAATCGTTGCGCCCGTAGATCTCGTCATAGCCGACAATGCGAAATTTCATGGTCTCGCCATCGTCATTCTCGACTTCGACCCAGGCACCAAAAAATACCTTGCCTTCCTGCTGAGGCGAGTAGGCCACCACTTTTACATCTTCAAGACGCTTGCGCAGGTAACGCACCCGGCGGTCGATTTCGCGCAACAGCTTCTTGTTGTACTGATAGTCGGCATTCTCGCTGCGGTCGCCCAGCGACGCGGCCCAGGCAACCTTCTGGGTGATCTCCGGGCGATATACCCGCCACAGGTGGTCCAGTTCTTTCTTCAGCGCCTCATGGCCTTGCGTGGTGATGATGTTGGTACTCAACAGCGCACTCCTCAGCGGCGGGTAATAAGGCCTTGGCGCGCGATGCGGGTGAGGTGGCCAATGACTTCTGCGGCCTCGCCCGGCGCCGGGGCCTGAATTACGGCCAGGTCGAAACGGTCATTGCCGTATTGCGCCAGGTGGCAGCCGATTTCAGCGAACTGGATCAGAAAGGCACGCGCCTGGCCCTTGCGCCGGGACAGGCCTTCGAGATGACGCAAAAGGGTGGGCTGATGCTGACCACCGAGCAGAATGCGCGGTGTGCGGGTGGCCTGGCTGGCAGGCAAAGGGCTCAAACAGACACTGGTACGTGGACAACTCATGGAGCTTCTCTCCGCCTCGCGAATCCCGCTGGGCAGCGGTGGGAGGCGTCACCGAACCAGCGCTTTAGCGGTATTTCGGATGGCCCGGAGGTGGGGCTTTCCTGCGCCCCGCAAGTAGCTGTTTAAATCGGCGCAGGCGGTATGCTAGAGCGATGAGCTACAAGTTGCAAGCTGCAAGCTGCAAGCAAAAGCACGCCAGCAAAATCATTTATCAACGCTTCGCTACGCGCTCCAGCACGGCCCGCTCGCGGTTGAATGCCAAAAAGTACTTGTTGACACTGTTGACGAAGTTGACCGGCCCCATGCCTACCTGCTCCATGGCGATGCGTTCGGTCTGGAAGAACCACTGATTGCCGTTAAGGCCGCGCCGCCGGGCTTCGGCGCGCATGGCCTGAACGCGCTCGGGGCCGAGGTTGTAAGCCGCCAGCACAAAGGCCATGCGCTCACGCTCGTTGATTCTGGGGCTGGCAAAGAACTTACGCCGAATCAGGGCCAGGTAGCGTGCGCTGGCCTGTACATTGCCATCTACCGTGGCGGTGTTGCTTACCCCCACGCGCTGGGCCGCCGAAGGGGTAATCTGCATCAGGCCATGGGCACCGCCCGTGCCGCGTGCGGCCGGGTTGAGCGTCGATTCCTTGAAAGCCAGCGCCGCCAGGTTGAGCCAGTCGATCTGCTGCGCCTGACCATGCTTCTGCAGCACTGCCCGCACCGAGGCCAGCCGCTGGCGGTCCTTGCTGGCCAATGGGTTGTGCACCCGGTACTGGCGCCGGTAGATGCGCTCGAACGCGGCATCCTGATTGTCTGGCGCGCGGTAACCTCGCAGAAAGTGATCGACCGTGGCCAACAGCTGCGGCGCATCGCGCCCCACATACCAGCGCATGGCTTGCGGTGGCCCCAGGCGCACACGGCTGTCCAGCCGCAGGCGCGGCATAACCCGCGCCCAGCGCCGGGCAATCGGCTGTTCGACAACGGTAAGGTGGTAGATGCCTGCCTGCACCATTTCCAGTACATCCTCCACCGCCAACGTGGAGTCAACCCACTCCACCTTGATCGGCGGCCGCTTGCGCAGCGCCAGTTGCTGGTTGACCTGCTGGATCAGCGGGCCGGCGGCACTCGCGCTGGTCAAGGCCACGGTACGCCCGGACAGCTGTTCGACCTTGCTGAAGCTTCGCTCGCCTTTGCGCCCCACCAGCGTCAACGGCACCTGGTCGAGTATCGGCGCAGTGCTGCTGACGCCGCGTACCGTGCCAGGGTCGAGCAGCTCGCCCGGCGCAGCCAGGTCACCCTCCCCGCGGGCCAGAGCGCCCAGCAACTGCTCCTTGGCACGTGGGATGAGCTTTAGCTGGATCTGCTGGTCGTCCGCGTTGCGGGCATTGAGGTAATGCTCCAGGGCACGCAGGCGATAGTACTCGATGCCAACTGGCTCGCCCTTGACCTCGCCAGAGCTGTTACGGCTCTGGTTGACCAGCACCCGCAGCACTTTGCTGGTGCGAACCTGCTGCAAGTCACGCACCTTGGCGGGTGGTATGTTCTGCTGCGGCCCCGGCGCGCGCGCCTGGGCCGGGCCGGTCAGGGTCAGGCCCAGCGTCAGCAGAAAAACAAGCCAGCATCGCAGCATGCCAAAACGTGTCCGTGGTGGTTGGGCGGTATCCATGGGTTGAACCGCCAAGTGAGAAATGACGGTAAAAGACCACGGCAACAGCATGAAGTTCTTGGTTTTTTCAGAAAAACGCGGATTTTGCTATGCTGGCCGCCCCGCGGCACGAGATAGCACCATGCAACTGATCGATATCGGCGTCAACCTGACGAACAGCAGTTTCCACGACCAGCAGGCGGCAATCGTCGAGCGCGCCCTTGAGGCCGGGGTCACACAAATGGTGCTGACAGGCACCAGCCTGGCAGTCAGTGAACAGGCGCTGGAGCTGTGCCAGCAGTTGGATGCAAGCGGTGCGCACCTGTTCGCCACAGCGGGCGTGCACCCCCACGATGCCAAGTCCTGGGATGCCGGCAGCGAGCGCCAGTTACGCCAGTTGTTGAATGAGCCGCGCGTGCGCGCCGTGGGCGAATGCGGCCTGGATTTCAACCGCGACTTCTCCCCTCGCCCACTGCAGGAACAAGCCCTGGAAGCCCAGTTGGCGCTGGCCGCAGAGCTGCGCCTGCCGGTGTTCCTGCACGAGCGCGACGCCAGCGAGCGCTTGCTTTCGATCCTCAAGCATTACCGCGACCACTTGAGCGGCGCGGTGGTGCACTGCTTTACCGGCGAGCGCGAGGCGCTGTTCGCCTATCTGGACATGGACCTGCACATTGGCATTACCGGCTGGATCTGCGATGAACGCCGTGGCACCCACCTGCATCCACTGGTAGGCAACATTGCCGAAGGGCGGCTGATGCTGGAGAGCGATGCCCCCTACCTGCTGCCACGCAGCCTGCGGCCCAAGCCGAAGAATGGGCGCAACGAGCCAGCATTTCTGCCGGAGGTGTTGCGCGAAGTGGCGCTGCATCGGGGCGAATCGGTCGAGCACACGGCGGCGCATACCACCGCAACGGCGCGGGCGTTTTTCCGGCTCCCCTGAGCCCTGTGCGCGGGCTGTTGATATGGGTCAACATCTGGCTGAGTAGATGCAGGCACAATGATGGCACCTTGCGAATACTGTTTCCGCTCAACTCAGAGAAGACCTGCCCATGGGTGCCTGGCTTAGCAATGTTTCCCTGAAGTACAAATTCTGGGCCGTCAATGCGGTGGCCTTTGTCACGACCCTGCTGCTGGTGCTCTACGCCGTACACCTTGAGCAACGCGCCCGCGCCGAAGCGGCGCAGGCGCAGGCGGCAGCGCAAGCCCAGCTGCTGGCTGCCTGGCCTGCCGGGCAAGCATTGCCACGCACGGCCAACGTCATCAGCTGGTCGGCCGGGCAGACGCCGATTTTCGCCGGTGAAGCGCTCGATAGCCTGCGCAGCGGCCAAGGTTGGGTCGAGCTGCCGAGCGCCTGGATCCTCGGCGAAAACCCGTTGCGCGGTGCGCAGGTCTTGCGCAACGGCGACCAGCAGGTGGCCGTACTGGCGCAGTCGCCAAGCCTGCGTCAGGTATTTTTCGACCGCTTCAGCAACTACGCGGTGTGCGTCCTGATCCTGATGCTGGCCATGCTCGGCGCCTCGCAGTTGCTGATCCGCTTCCTGCTCAGCCAGCTCAATACGTTGAAGGATGTGATGCTGCACGTGGAAAAGACCGGCGACCTTGCTGCCCGTGTGCCGCTGGCCTGCGGCGACGAGGTCGGCCAGATGGCCGGCGCCTTCAATGCCATGCAGGCCACCTACCACCGCGTGGTCAGCACCGTCGCCCACACTGCGGCACAGCTGGACTCGGGCGCCGCACGCCTGGCCGCCAGCATGAGCAACGTCCGCCACGGCATGCTCGGCCAGCAGAGCGAGACTGATCAGGCCGCCACCGCCATCAACGAAATGTCGGCGACGGTGCACCATATTGCCCAGCATGCCGGTGCCACCCGTGACCTGTCACAAACCGCCGACACCTTGGCCGGCAGCGGCCAAGAGGTGGTCAGCCGGGTGCAGGATTCGATTTCCGGGCTTTCCAGCGGTGTTCAGCAAACCGCTGAAATGATTCGCCAACTGGCTGACGACAGCCAGAAAATCAACAGCGTGGTCGGTGTGATCCACAGCATCGCCGAGCAGACCAACCTGTTGGCGCTCAACGCGGCCATCGAAGCGGCGCGCGCCGGGGATCTGGGCCGCGGCTTTGCTGTGGTGGCCGATGAGGTACGTAACCTGGCCAAGCGCGTGCAAACCTCAACCGACGAAATCACCACCATGGTCTCTGCCCTGCAATCAGGCACCCGCGATGCCGTGGAATTCATGCAGGAAAGCTCGTTCAAGGCAGACGATTGCGTGCGCCAGGCCAAGGAGGCCGGCGAAGCACTGGCCGAGATTACCGGAGCTGTGGCGCAAATGCGCGAAAGCAATACCCAGATTGCCGTGGCGGCCGAGCAGCAAAGCCAGGTGGCCGAGGAAATGAACCGGGCGGTGGTGAGCATCCGCGATGTCACCGAACAGACCGTGCAGCAGACGGTGGGCTCGGCGAATACCAGTAGCGAATTGGCGACCCTGGCCGGCGAACTGAACAGGGCCATTGGCCAGCTCAAGCTATAGTCGCCATAGCCTGCCTCGATTGGCCTGCGCCCGGCAACCGCACTAGACTTTGGGCATGACCGAGAGGAATTGCCCATGAGCAAACGCCTGCCCAACCTGCCCGCCTGGCAATGGCGCGGCTATCACAATAACCACCGTCACCCCGCCAATCTGGTGCTGCACCTGATTGCGGTACCGCTGTTCATTCTCGGCGCGCTGCTGATTCTGTCGGGGCTGTTCGCCCTGGACCTGGGGCAGATTGCCGTTGGCGTGATCGCCCTGATTGCCGGCCTTGGCTTACAGCGCCATGGCCATCGCCTAGAGGCCGAACAACCTGAGCCGTTCGCCAATCGCCAGGATGCCGTGCAGCGTTTGCTGACAGAGCAGTTCATTACCTTTCCGCGCTTTCTGCTGAGCGGGGCCTGGTGGAAGGCCTGGCGGGAGCGGCACAAACACCGCCATTGATGCCATGGGGCTGCTTTGCAGCCCAATCGCGACGCAAGGCCGCTCCCACAGGAATCACGCGCAATCTGAAAATTGCGAGATCCTTGTGGGAGCGGCCTTGTGTCGCGAAAGGAGCGCGCAGCGCTCCCAAGATTGATCAGGCAAACACGGTCACAGTCTGTCGGCTCAGGGCAAGCAATTCGCCTTCCGCCGTCCACAACGCCGCCGCAGCATGCCCATAACCCTCCCGCGCATGCTCGGTCTCCACGCAGTAGCGGCACCAGTCCAGGGTCGACAGCTTCGCCGTGGGCTGAATGAACTCGATGGTCCAGGTCAGGGTGCTGCCTGCTGCGGGCTGTTTGAGAAAGGGCATCAGGCTGGGTGGCCAGGCATCGACCAACGCCAGCAAATGCGCCTCATTGACCTGTTCTTCAGCCACATCGCGCAAGCGCACCCAACCGCCCATCTTGCGCGACTGATTGCCACTGAATGGCAACCCACCCACTGCCCAGCGCAAGGCCACGTGCCGCATGAACTCCGGAGTAACGCCTTTGATATACGGCAACTCGGGCGCTGCGTCATCGAGTGCTGGCATTTCCATCGCCGGTAACGCTGGCACCTCGACCACCGAAGGCCGGCCTGCACCGAAATTACCCTGCACCAGGGTCACCACCTGGCCATCCTGCACGGCGCGGCCGAGCAATGTGCTGACCGCCTTGCCTTCGCGCAGCACCTCCACTTCGAAACGGATTGGCACATCGGCAGCAGCAGGCGCGACGAAACTGATGGCCAGCGAGCGCACAGGGCGGCTGTCGGACAGTTTCAGGCACATGGCCTCATAAACCATGGCCGCCATGAGGCCGCCAAAGGCGGCGCGACCCTGGGCCCAGCCAGGCGGGATAATGACGGCATCCGGATTGGCCCGCACGGCGTCAAGCAGTTGGTTGAAGTTCATTGGCTGGCTCCTGCCCACAGCGATAAGGTCTGCCCATCGTAGCCAGCAAACTCCAGGCGATCAGCCCGCATATCGGTCAATGTTCGGGCTAGCGACGCGCCAGCGCGCGCAGCAGGGCATCCAGCGTCACATCCGCCGTGCGTTCCGCCTCGTGCAGTTCCTGCTCCCACGCGGCCTTGCAAGGGGCCAGGTCAGCATGGTCGCGTGCCTGCAGCAACCACTGCAGGCGGTCATGCCAGCCGCCCAGGTCTGCCTGTGCCTTTTTCAGCAGGCGCTGCAGTTTTTTCCCGGCATGGTCGAGCTGCGGGTAGGCTTCGTCGCCATAGCGCGCACGCTTGATCAGCAAGCGCAGGCGGTGGCGGTCGTGAGCAGGGTCTTGCAGGGCTTCGTGCAGCCTACGCCACTGCTTGACCAGGCGCTTGTCAATGCGCTTGTCCAGCGACTTGACCAGCCCCTCACGGCCTGCCGCCCGCAAGAACAACGGAAACGCGTCCACAATCGCCAGCACCCGGGTCAGTTGCGGGCTGGCAGCCACACTGGCAAAGGTCCTGCCACGCCCTTCCAGGCGCCGCTGCCCTGCTGCAGTATGGCCGCGCCCGATCAGCTCCACTGCCAGCACCTCGCGGTCACGCAATGGCGTGGTCAGGGTACCCAACGCGCTGGCGGCCTCCTCCAACTGCTCCACACCAGGCAGCCCGCGCAGGGGCCTCAGCAGGCTGCGCAAGCGCCGCAGGCTGATGCGCAGGTCGTGCAAGGCCTCGCTGTCAGTATCAGCGGCCAGGCGTTCCCGGCAAGCCAGCAGCCGCACCTGCACCGCCAGGGTCTGTGCAACGACATGGTCTAGCATGGCAGACATACGACGCTCCTCGGTCAGCGCCCAGCGCGCGACTCACGAATGTAGAAGCGCGCCTTTTCGGCTTTGCGCGTGCAGCTTTCATAACCTTCGAACTGCTGCTGGGTCTTGGCCCCGGTCAACAGCGACAAAGCCTTGGAGTAACTGACAGCACCGGCAAAGCCTTCGGCCTTGGCCAGGTCCAATTCCTTCCAGGCGGCATCCAGCTGGGTCGCGCAGCTGTCACGGTAGGCCGTCTTGCCTGCGCAGCCAGCAAGGGCCAAGGCAATCAGTGGAAGGCAGATCCAGGCTTTCATCAGTAATACCTCAATGGAAAAAACAGTGGCTGTTCGACGCCCCGGCAGCTGAAAAGTGCCTTACCCGGCCAACTGTGCCTGGCCGGTTTTATTACAGTAGCTCAGCGCGATCTACATTGAAGCACAGCCTGTGATGGGTGCATTGTAGGACCATGGTTGCACTGGACGGGGAATATTCATGAGCAAACGCGTGGCACTGGTACTGGGCTCAGGCGGAGCCCGGGGGTATGCACACATCGGTGTGATTGAAGAAATCGAGCGGCGCGGCTACGACATTGCCTGCATTGCCGGCTGCTCCATGGGTGCAGTGGTTGGCGGCATCTATGCCGCCGGCAAGCTGAGCGACTATCGCAACTGGATCGAGAGCCTCGATTACCTGGATGTACTGCGCCTGGTCGACGTCAGCTTTCGCCTCGGTGCCATTCGTGGCGACAAGGTGTTCGGGCAAATCCGCAAGATCGTCGGCGAAATCAACATCGAGCAATTGCGCATCCCCTATACAGCGGTTGCAACCGACCTCACCAACCAACAGGAAATCTGGTTCCAGGAAGGCTGCCTGCACCAGGCCATGCGCGCCTCGGCGGCCATCCCAAGCCTGTTCACCCCTGTGATGCAGGGCAACCGTATGCTGGTCGACGGGGGCATCCTCAACCCGCTGCCGATTGTGCCTGTGGTATCCAGCCACTGCGACCTGATCATCGCCGTCAACCTCAACGCCACCAATCAGAAGCAATACCAGTTGCCGGTGATTGAGCGCCCTGCGGCGTTCAAGATGCGTTTTGACTCCTTGCTGAGCTCATTGGGCTCTCGCCTGCCATTCCGGCGCAAGCCGGCGGAAGAGCTGATGCGTATCGAACAGGAGATCGCTGCCGATGGCCTGGCACCGCCAAACCCTTGGCTGGCAGATGCCGCCGACCCGGAAGGCCAGCAACCGGCGGCGGCACCGGAACGCGAGGGCGCGCCAAAATCGGCGACCGGCTCGTTCATCATCGACAACGTGGGGCCTGCTTCGCTGCTGGACCTGATCAACCAGAGCTTCGAGGTCATGCAGACTTCGCTGGCGCAATACAAGATCGCCGGCTACCCACCGGACGTGCTGATCAACGTGCCCAAACGGGTGTGCCGATTCTTCGAGTTCTACAAGGCGCCCGAGCTGATTGCCCTGGGACGGGAAATTGCGCGGGATACGCTGGATAACCACGAAGGGGTGAAGCGCTAAGCGCTATAGCACCTGTGCCGCTCTCTTCGCGGTAGCCCGCCCCCACAGGTACTGCGCCGGGCTCACTGCGACAGAAACGAAACAGGCCGCACGAGGCGGCCTGTTTCTTCATGCAGCAACCACCTCAGTAACGGGTGATGTCAGCATTGGCTTCCAGCTGCTTGCGGTACGCCGCGAAGTCCTGCTGACCAGCACGCGATGCGAGGTAGCGGCGGATCTGCTGCTTCTCTTCGTCGGTGGCGGTAGCGCCTTCGTTGACACCCTTGAGCTGCAGCACCACCAGGCTACCGTCACGCAGCACTACGCTGCCATACACCGGCTTGTCCTTGGCTTGCGGCTTGCCCAGGCGGAACAGCGCCTGCAGTTCGGCCGGATCAATACCGTCCTCGCCACGGGTGACTGCTTCATAGGCCTTCCAGCCTTGCCCTTCGTGCACGCTGCCTGCGGCGATGGAGCCATCACGCAGGCCGGCAATCAGCTTGTCCGCCTTGGCCTTCAGCTCGGCAGTCGCCTTCTCTTTGGCCAGGTGTTCGCGGATGTTGCTGGCCACCGCTTCCAGCGGCAGTTGCTCCGGCTTGCGGTGCTCCTTGACGCGCAATACCACGGTGGTCTCCGGGTCGAGCTCGATCGCGGTGCTGTTGGCAGCCTCCTCCAGCACTTCTTCGGAGAACGCAGCCTGCACCACCGAACGGTTGGCGGTAATGCCTTCACCACCCTCGCGCCCAAAGGCTGCAGAGGTCTGCACCTTGAGGTTCAGGTCCTGAGCCGGCTGGGCCAGGTCGGAAGCCTCGTAGGCAGCATCCTGCAGCTGCTTGCTGGCATCGACGTAACGCTGCTCGACCAGCGGGATTTTCAGGTCACGGGTCAGTTTGTCCTTCAAGCTGGCGAAGCTCGGCACCTCAGGCGCCTGCACACCCAGCAGCTTGATCAGGTGGTAGCCAAACTCGGTGCGCACTGGCGCCGAGACCTGGCCGTCCTGCAGCTTGTACAGCGCTTCCTCGAACGCCGGGTCGTAGACACCCGGGCCGGCAAAGCCGAGGTCACCACCGCTGCTGGCCGAACCCGGGTCCTGGGAGAACTCCTTGGCCAACGCGGCAAAGCTTTCACCCTTGGCCAGGCGCTGCTCGATCTCTTCGGCACGGGCCTTGGCCTGGGCGTCGGTGACCTTGTCGTTGACCTCGATGAGGATGTGCGCGGCATGGCGTTGCTCGGCCAGGTTGGCGATTTCCTTCTCGTACTGGGCCTTGAGCTCTTCGTCGGTCACCTTGACCTGGTCGAAGAACGCCGACTTCTTCAGTTCGATGTAGTCGATCACCACCTGGTCAGGCGACATGAACTCCTTGGCGTGCTGCTCATAATGCGCCTTGACCTCTTCGTCGCTGACCTTGACCGCAGCCGGGTCGGCCTTGAAGGTCAGGGAGGCGAAGTCACGGGTCTGCTTCTCCAGGCGAGCGAAGGCATCGACCTGCTGGTCGGTGACAAAACTGCTGCCGGCCAGGCCGGTGCGCAGCTGGCCGATGAGCATTTCCTCGGCGAGCATGTCGCGGAACTGCATGCGGCCGTAGCCCATTTGGCGGATGACCTGGTCGAAGCGGTCAGCACTGAACTTGCCGTCCACCTGGAACTCCGGGGTTTGCAGGATCACCTGATCCAGCGCAGCCTCGGAGAAGGCAAACTTGGCATCTTCGGCGCCTTGCAGCAGCAACTTGCGGCTGATCAGGCCCTTGAGCGCCTCTTCACGCAGCAATTTGTCATCCAGCAGCGCTGGGTCGAAATCCTTGCCCAACTGTTGCATCAACTGACGGCGCTGCATGTCGGCAGCCTGCCCCAGCTCGTTCTGGCTGATGGTCTGGCCGTTCACCTTGGCGGCGTCCTGGCTATGGGTGGCGGCCTGGAAAATGGCTTCGAAACCGGTCAACGCCATCAAGACGACGATAAGGCCGATGATGGTCTTGGCAATCCAACCTTGTGAATTGTCCCTGATATTTTGCAGCATGCGTCCCCCAGAAACGGCTGTACCACTGCGTCGACAACCGCGGAGCGTGGGTAGAATCCTGATAAAAGAAAGGCGCATCCGAGGATGCGCCTTTTCTTAGCAAACGTGTCAGGCGGGAACGTTTGCGCCCCGCCTTCAGCGTGCTCGGACCCGGCAAGGCCGGGGCCGGCTGAAAGACGACTTAGTTGACGGCGTCTTTCAGGCCTTTGCCAGCCTTGAAACCTGGAACCTTGGCGGCTTCGATCTTGATGGCCTTACCGGTTTGAGGGTTGCGGCCAGTACGTTCGGCGCGGTCCTTGACCGAGAAGGTACCGAAGCCAACCAGAACGACGTCGTCGCCTGCTTTCAGGGCACCGGTTACGGAGTCGATCACAGCGTCCAAAGCCTTACCTGCGGTAGCTTTGGAAATGTCAGCCGATGCAGCGATAGCGTCAATCAGTTCCGACTTGTTCACTCTAAGTCCCCTTATTTCTCTAATGAGTTTGTTTCTAAGTATGTAATGAAAAGCTTATGAAACGTGCGCTGGGTGGCCTGATGACAATAGCGTGCCGCTTTATAGCAAGGGCCCGAAAAAACTGTCAAGGAAAGCCCCCCAGCCAAAAACTACTAATGCGTGCTGATTCTTTCCTTAGCATCGCCGTCGCGCTTTTCATCTTTCGCGACAATCTCAGGAGCCACATCTGGCAAGGGCTCCGGGGCGTATTGCAGCGCAATTTGCAGGACTTCGTCAATCCATTTGACCGGTTTGATCTGAAGATCCTGTTTGATATTTTCCGGAATCTCCTTCAGATCGCGAACATTCTCCTCTGGAATGATCACCGTCTTGATGCCGCCACGGTGTGCCGCCAGCAGTTTTTCCTTCAACCCGCCAATGGCCAGTACCTGGCCACGCAGGGTGATTTCGCCGGTCATGGCCACGTCGGCACGTACCGGAATCTGCGTCAGCGCCGATACCAGTGCAGTGCACATGCCGATACCCGCGCTTGGGCCGTCCTTCGGCGTGGCGCCTTCCGGCATGTGAATGTGCACGTCGCGCTTCTCGTGGAAGTCGGCGGCAATCCCCAGGCTGCGGGCGCGGCTGCGCACCACGGTCTGTGCGGCGGTGATCGACTCGACCATCACATCGCCCAGCGAGCCGGTCTTGATCAGTTGGCCCTTGCCAGGAATGACCACGGCCTCGATGGTCAGCAGCTCGCCACCCACCTGGGTCCAGGCCAGGCCGGTGACCTGACCGATCTGGTCCTGCTGCTCGGCCAGGCCGTAACGGAACTTGCGCACACCCAGCAGGTGCTCCAGCTGCTCGCTGGCCACCTTGACCTTGACCAGCTTCTGCCCGGTATGTTCCTTGACGACCTTGCGGCAGACCTTGGCAATTTGCCGCTCCAGCCCACGCACACCGGCTTCGCGGGTGTAATAGCGGATGATGTCGCGGATCGCCGAGACATCGACCTCCAGCTCGTCCTTCTTCAGGCCGTTGGCCTTGACCTGCTTGGGCACCAGGTATTTGACCGCGATGTTGATCTTCTCGTCTTCGGTGTAGCCCGGCAGGCGGATGACTTCCATCCGGTCGAGCAGCGCCGGCGGGATATTCATCGAGTTCGAGGTGCACAGGAACATCACGTCCGAGAGGTCGTAGTCGACTTCCAGGTAGTGGTCGTTGAAATTGTGGTTCTGCTCAGGGTCGAGCACTTCAAGCAGTGCCGAGGCCGGGTCGCCACGCATGTCGCTGCCCATCTTGTCGATTTCGTCGAGCAGGAACAGCGGGTTGCGCACCCCCACCTTGGTCATCTTCTGGATCAGACGGCCAGGCATGGAGCCGATGTAGGTACGGCGGTGGCCACGGATCTCTGCCTCGTCACGCACGCCACCGAGGGCCATGCGCACGAACTTGCGGTTGGTGGCAGCAGCGATCGATTCAGCCAGCGAGGTCTTGCCGACGCCAGGCGGGCCAACAAGGCAGAGCACCGGGCCGCGGATTTTCTTGACGCGCTTCTGCACGGCAAGGTACTCGAGAATGCGTTCCTTGACCTCTTCCAGGCCGTAGTGGTCGGCATCGAGGATTTCCTCGGCCTTTGTCAGGTCCAGACGCACCTTGCTCTGGGCTTTCCAAGGCACCTGCACGAGCCAGTCGAGGTACGAGCGCACCACAGTGGCCTCGGCCGACATTGGCGACATCTGCTTGAGCTTGTTCAGCTCTGCCTGGGCCTTGGCCAGGGCATCCTTGGGCAGGCCAGCGGCTTCGATGCGCTTTTTCAGCTCTTCGACTTCGTTGTGGCCTTCATCGCCATCACCGAGCTCTTTCTGAATGGCCTTCATCTGCTCATTCAGGTAGTACTCGCGCTGGCTGCGCTCCATCTGCTTCTTGACCCGGCCGCGGATGCGCTTTTCAACCTGCAGCAGGTCGATTTCAGCATCCAGCAGCGCCAATACGTGCTCGACACGGGTAGTCAGATCGACAATTTCGAGAATTTCCTGCTTCTGCTCGATCTTCAGGGCCATGTGGGCGGCCATGGTATCGACCAGACGCCCTGGCTCCTCGATGCTGTTCAGCGAAGACAGCACTTCGGCAGGGACTTTCTTGCCCAGTTGCACGTACTGCTCGAATTGCGACAGCAAGGTGCGCACGAACACTTCCGACTCGCGCTCGGCGGCGTCGGTTTCGTCGATCAGGGAGACTTCGGCACGGATGTGCCCTTCTACTTCGGTGAAACGTTCGACGGCGCCGCGCTGCTCGCCCTCGACCAGCACCTTGACGGTGCCATCAGGCAGTTTCAGCAGTTGGAGTACGGTGGCAACGGTACCGACACGATACAGGGCGTCCTCGCCCGGGTCGTCGTCGGCCGGGTTTTTCTGGGCAAGCAGGAGGATCTGCTTTTCGCCCGTCATCGCTGCCTCGAGGGCTTCGATGGACTTTTCGCGCCCCACGAACAGCGGGATAACCATGTGCGGGTAAACAACGACATCGCGCAATGGCAAAAGAGGCAAGTCGAGGGTTGTCTTCATGATTTCGCCTCTACAGCGGCCTTATGGCCGGAAACCGGTGGAAATGATGCTTGGACCTAATGTGGGGGCATGCCTGGGAAATTACAAGCGCTAGCGCAGGAAAAGCAGAAAGGGGCCCGTAGGCCCCCTTCTTGCTTGCAACCGCCACCGGCCATTGCCTGAATCAGGCGTCTGGCGC
Source organism: Pseudomonas sp. XP2 (assembly GCF_053557975.1). Classification (NCBI taxonomy): domain Bacteria; kingdom Pseudomonadati; phylum Pseudomonadota; class Gammaproteobacteria; order Pseudomonadales; family Pseudomonadaceae; genus Pseudomonas; species Pseudomonas sp. XP2. The sequence continues at coordinate 60,428 of NZ_JBNRIK010000009.1, read as the reverse complement.
GGCCTTGGCTTGCGGCTCGCTGTTTTCGTAGATCATCAGCGGCTGCGAGGTGCCTTCGATGACGCTCTCGTCGATCACCACCTTGCTGACATCCTTTTTGGAAGGGATCTCGTACATGGTGTCGAGCAGCACGCCTTCGAGGATCGAACGCAGGCCACGGGCGCCAGTCTTGCGCTCCAGGGCCTTGCGGGCAACGGCCTTGAGCGCATCGCTGCGGAACTCGAGGTCGACGCTTTCCATCTCGAACAGCTTGGCATACTGCTTGGTCAGAGCATTCTTCGGCTCGGTGAGGATCTGCATCAATGCAGCCTCGTCCAGCTCGTCGAGGGTAGCCAGCACCGGCAGACGGCCGACGAATTCCGGAATCAGGCCAAACTTGACCAGATCGTCCGGCTCGACCTCACGCAGGGACTCGCCAACCTTCTTGCCCTCTTCCTTGCTGCGCACTTCTGCGCCAAAACCGATGCCACCCTTGGTGGAGCGGCCCTGGATGACTTTTTCCAGACCCGAGAACGCGCCACCGCAAATGAACAGGATATTGCGGGTATCAACCTGCAGGAATTCCTGTTGCGGGTGTTTACGCCCGCCTTGCGGCGGCACCGAGGCCACAGTGCCCTCGATCAGTTTCAACAGCGCCTGCTGCACGCCCTCGCCCGAGACGTCACGGGTGATGGACGGGTTGTCCGACTTGCGCGAGATCTTGTCGATTTCGTCAATGTAGACAATGCCCATCTGGGCCTTTTCCACATCGTAGTCGCACTTCTGCAACAGCTTCTGAATGATGTTCTCGACGTCCTCACCCACATAACCGGCCTCGGTCAGGGTGGTGGCGTCAGCAATGGTGAACGGTACGTTCAACAGGCGTGCCAGGGTTTCGGCGAGCAGGGTCTTGCCCGAGCCGGTCGGCCCGATGAGCAGGATGTTGCTCTTGCCCAGTTCGACTTCGTCACCCTTCTTGTCACGCTGGTTCAGGCGCTTGTAGTGGTTATACACCGCTACGGCAAGCACCTTCTTCGCGCGCTCCTGACCAATCACATACTGGTCAAGGATGCCGCTGATTTCTTTCGGCGAAGGCAATTTGTGCGCGCTGCTCTCGGCCTGGGCTTCCTGCACCTCCTCACGGATGATGTCGTTGCACAGGTCGACGCACTCGTCGCAGATAAATACCGAGGGCCCGGCAATCAATTTGCGCACTTCATGCTGGCTTTTGCCGCAGAAGGAGCAATAGAGCAATTTGCCGCTGTCCTCGCCGTTACGGGTGTCAGTCATTCGATCGATCCAATCCGGTAGGCTTGCAACACAAGATGAAGGCAATTGCGGGCTTTTTCAAGTCCGCAGGCAGGCGGTTTGCGCGCCTGCCTGCTCTGGCGCCCCGGTTCAGGAGGCCAGTTGCCGCTTGTCGTAGACCGAGTCGATCAGGCCGTACTCGGCCGCGCGCGAGGCGCTCATGAAGTTGTCACGCTCAGTGTCACGCTGGATGGTCTCGAGGTCCTGGCCGGTGTGATAGGCCAGCAGCTCGTTGAGACGCGCCTTGATGCTGAGGATTTCCTGGGCGTGGATCTGGATGTCGGTAGCCTGGCCCTGGAAGCCGCCCAGCGGCTGGTGAATCATCACCCGCGAGTTAGGCAGGCAATGACGCTTGCCCTTGGCACCGGCGGTCAACAGGAAGGCACCCATGCTGCAGGCCTGGCCGATGCAGATGGTCGAGACATCCGGCTTGATGAATTGCATGGTGTCGTAGATCGACATGCCAGCAGTCACCGAGCCGCCTGGGGAGTTGATGTAAAGATGGATATCCTTGTCCGGGTTTTCCGCTTCCAGGAACAGCATCTGCGCCACTACCAGGTTGGCCATGTAGTCTTCTACAGGACCGACCAGGAAGATCACTCGCTCCTTCAACAGGCGCGAGTAAATGTCGTAGGCACGTTCGCCACGGGCGGACTGCTCGATAACCATCGGGACCAGGCCGCCTGCGGCCTGGATGTCAGAGCTCTGCTGAATATAAGAATTGCGGGACATGTCCTGCGCTCACTCCCAAATAGTCATGGCTTGAATACGCACAAGCCAGCTCGAAGGCTGGCTTGTGGGGGTTTCCTACGAGAGAAGCCCGTTACTCAGCAGCGGCAGGTGCCTCAGCTGGTTTTACGGCTTCTTCGTACGAGACCGACTTGTCGGTCACAGTCGCTTTCTGCAGGACAGTATCTACAACTTGCTCTTCCAGCACAACCGAACGGACTTCGTTCATCTGCTGGTCGTTCTTGTAGTACCAGGCGATGACCTGCTCAGGCTCTTGGTAAGCCGAAGCCATTTCTTCGATCATCTCGCGAACCTTGGCGTCATCCGGCTTCAGCTCGAACTGCTTGACCACTTCGGCCACGATCAGGCCCAGCACTACGCGGCGCTTGGCTTGCTCTTCGAACAGCTCAACTGGCAGCTGCTCAGGCTTGATGTTGCCACCGAACTGCTGAACGGCCTGCACGCGCAGACGGTTGACTTCGTTTTCCAGCAAAGCCTTTGGCACTTCGATCGGGTTGGCGGCCAGCAGACCGTCCATGACCTGGTTCTTCACCTTGGTCTTGATCGCTTGGCGCAGTTCACGCTCCATGTTCTTGCGAACTTCGGTGCGGAAGCCTTCCAGGGTCGACTCTTTGATACCGAACTGGGCGAAGAACTCTTCGTTCAGCTCTGGCAGCACAGGGGCGGCAACACTGTTGACGGTGATGGTGAACTCGGCAGCCTTGCCAGCCAGGTCCAGGTTCTGATAGTCCTCTGGGAAGGTCACGTTGACAACGCGCTCTTCGCCAGCCTTGGCGCCAACCAGGCCTTCTTCGAAGCCCGGGATCATGCGGCCGGAACCCAGCACCAGCGGAGTGCCCTTGGCCGAACCACCCGCGAACACTTCACCGTCGACCTTGCCGACGAAGTCGATGTTGACCTGGTCGTCGTTCTGCGCGGCGCGCTCGACAGCCTCGAAACGGGTGTTCTGCTTGCGCAGCACTTCCAGCATGTTGTCCAGGTCGGCGTCAGCCACTTCGGCGCTCAGGCGCTCGACGCTGATCGACTCGAGGCCGGCAACGGTGAACTCAGGGAACACTTCGAAGATGGCGACGAATTCCAGGTCCTTGCCCTTTTCGAAGGACTTCGGCTCTACAGCAGGGGCGCCGGCCGGGTTCAGCTTCTGCTCGACGATGGCTTCGTAGAAGGATGCCTGGACCAGGTCACCGAAAGCCTCTTGACGGGCGTCAGCTTCGAAACGCTGACGGATCACGTTCATCGGCACTTTACCAGGACGGAAGCCCGCAATCTTGGCGCGCTTGGCAGTCTGCTGCAGACGCTTGTTGACTTCGTTCTCGACGCGCTCGGCCGGAACGGCGATGGTCATGCGGCGCTCGAGAGCGGAAGTGTTTTCAACAGAAACTTGCATGGATATTCCTCGTTGCACAGACGTTAGCCGGCGTTAGCCCGACTCCAGAATCAAGGGCAAGCATTCTAGTGAGTCGCGCAGCAGAAGTCACCCCACTCGGGACGACGGGAAACCACGCCGGTCGATTAACTTTCATGGCCCGCACGGCATACCGCCAGGCCTGCTTCCAATAGGGGCCGCACGGCGCCCGTAGCGCCCTGTAGCCGAAATACCTTGTCAAACAACTGCCAGTGGCGAAATCGCTGCCTTTATTCAGGTTCGATTTCGTTGAACTGGCAATATTCTTCCCACTCCATCCCCAGCGCCTCGGCCACCTCGCGGTGCGTCTCCAGGCGCATGGCCTGCAGCTGCTCCGGGGTTTCGGCAATCAATTGCAGCGCCAATTCCCAGGGCTGAACGCCCTGCTCCTCGGCCGCGTCCTCGAACGCCCACTCGATTTGCTGGGCCTGCTCGCGCGCATCCAGCTCGCGGATCTCCTCGAGCAACTGCGGGTTGGCCTCTGCGAAGCGCTGTAGCGCCAGGGCCTGACGGGATTCTTTTGCGATCATTCGGCTGTTCCTCTGCCGGCCAAAAGACCGGTGTTTCAACCGGCTGAAATCTAACAGCTTTTATTGGGATGCCACTAGAGGATTGCAAGGGGGGCGGATGTGAATTGGCGGTGAGGGCGTTCGCCACGACATTTTCAGCGCATGGAAGGCACGCACAGCGCCAAAACAAAAAGGCGCCCGATCTCACGATCAAGGCGCCTTTTCTGAAATATGGGGTGGACGATGGGAATCGAACCCACGACAACTGGAATCACAATCCAGCGCTCTACCAACTGAGCTACGCCCACCATATTGCGGTCTTGCGATGTTGCGGTACAGCTTTACAGAAGCATGGTGCGGACGAAGAGACTCGAACTCTTACAGCTTGCGCCGCTGGAACCTAAATCCAGTGTGTCTACCAATTTCACCACGTCCGCGTAACGCTTAAAACAAAGGCGCCAGAAGCTATCGAGGCGCCTTTGAAGAATATGGGGTGGACGATGGGAATCGAACCCACGACAACTGGAATCACAATCCAGCGCTCTACCAACTGAGCTACGCCCACCATATTGCATTACAACTTTACTTGCTTGCCCAAGCTGCCTAATGGCGCACCCGGCAGGACTCGAACCTGCGACCATCCGCTTAGAAGGCGGATGCTCTATCCAGCTGAGCTACGGGCGCTTAAGCTTGAAGCCTAACCGAACAAGTCATTAACAGGTAACTGCTAAACCACTCATTCTGCCCGACTTAGCCAACCAGTGCTAGGCTGTGCCCGACAAGTGCGGCGAATCTTATAGGCGACCCCGAAAGTCGTCAACACCTTTTTCAAAAAATTTTAAATTATTTAAGGGGTTAGGGGATTTGCCCGACCACCCGCCTTTGCCCTTGGCGCGTGTCGTGCGAGAATACGCGTTCTTTATTGTTTCCTTCTCGATGGTTAATCACGCGTCTATGACTGCACACCTAATCGATGGCAAGGCGATCGCCGCCAGCCTGCGCAAGCAGATCGCTCAACGTGTCGTGGAGCGTCGCCAGCAAGGCCTGCGTACGCCGGGCCTGGCAGTGATCCTGGTCGGCACCGACCCCGCCTCGCAAGTCTATGTCTCGCACAAGCGCAAGGACTGCGAAGAGGTCGGTTTCATTTCGCAGGCATTCGACCTGCCCAGCGACACTTCGCAGCAGGCCCTGACCGAGCTGATCGATCGCCTCAACGACGACCCGGCCGTAGATGGCATCCTGCTGCAACTGCCGCTGCCGGAGCACCTGGACGCCTCGCTGCTGCTCGAGCGCATTCGCCCGGACAAGGACGTGGACGGCTTCCACCCGTACAACGTAGGCCGCCTGGCCCAACGCATCCCGCTGCTGCGCCCATGCACACCGAAAGGCATCATGACCCTGCTGGAAAGCACTGGTCAGGACCTGTACGGCATGGATGCGGTCATCGTCGGCGCCTCCAACATCGTGGGTCGCCCGATGGCCATGGAGCTGCTGCTGGCCGGCTGCACCGTGACCGTCTGCCACCGCTTCACCAAGGACCTGGCCGGCCATGTCGGGCGTGCCGACCTGGTGGTTGTGGCTGCCGGCAAGCCGGGCCTGGTCAAGGGGGAGTGGGTCAAGGAAGGCGCCATCGTCATTGACGTGGGCATCAACCGCCAGGAAGACGGCAAGCTGGTGGGCGACGTGGTCTACGAGACCGCCCTGCCGCGCGCTGGCTGGATCACCCCGGTGCCGGGTGGCGTCGGGCCGATGACCCGGGCCTGCCTGCTGGAAAACACGCTGTATGCGGCGGAAGAGCTGCATAAGTAACAGTACGTGATGTGAAAACGGCACCTCTGGCAGGTGCCGTTTTTTTGCCCATAAGCAATGCGCTGGCAGCACGCTGGCAGGCCTGAGTCTTTACCACCCTCCGCGGGTGGCCGCTCAGGGCTGGCGCCACTGCACCGGCTGCCGGTAGGCCTGCGCCCAGGCTTGCACTTCGCCGGCCGGCATCGGCCTGGCAATGCAATAACCTTGCGCCAGCTCGCAGCCCAGGCCCATCAGCACCCTGCCGTGCTCCACACTCTCCAGCCCTTCGGCTACCACCTCGCGACCGAAGGCTCGCGCCAGGCCGATGACGGCGGCGGTCAGCGCAAGGTCGTCCTGGTCGTGCAGGATGTCGCGCACGAACGACTGATCGATCTTGATCGTCTGGGTGGGCAAGCGTTTCAGGTAACTCAACGACGAATAGCCGGTGCCGAAATCGTCCAGCGAAAAGCGCACGCCCAGTGCACGACAGGCATCCAGGCAGCGGCTGACGTGCTGCAGGTTGTCGATGGCCACTGACTCGACGATTTCCAGGTCAAGCCGGGACGGGTTCACCTCCGGGTACTCTGCCAACAGCTGCTGCAGCCGCTCGGTAAAGTCACTGCGCTGTAAATGCCGCGCCGCAATATTCACACTCAATGACCAAGGCTGCCCCTGCCGCCCCCAGGCCTGCAACTGACTCAGCGCCTGGCCGATCACCCACTCGCCGATTTCAACGATCAGGTCGGTCTGCTCAACCCAAGGCAAAAAGTCGCCGGGCGGCACCACGCCCCGGCCAGGCCGCTGCCAGCGCAGCAAGCCCTCGAAGCCCAGCACCTGACCACTGCGCAGGTTCACCTTGGGCTGGTAATACAGGCACAGCTCGCGGTCGGTCAGTGCCCGTCGCACCCGCGCCACCGTCTGGTGGGTAGCCTTGAGCTCCTGCTCCTGCGATACGTCGAACAGGTGATAGCGGTTGCGCCCGCGCTGCTTGGCCAGATACATGGCCTGGTCGGCGTGGCGTACCAGCGTATCGGCATCTTCGTCATCCTGCGGGTACAGGGTCACGCCAATACTGGCGCTAAGCGACAGCGTGTGTTCACGTACCACACAGGGCGCCGCCAATGCCCGCAACACCCGCCTCAGGGCTGCATGCAGCTGGCGCTCATCATCAACATGGCGCAGGATCAGCACAAACTCGTCACCCGACAACCGGGCCACGGCATCACCCCCTCGCAGGATACCCTTCAAGCGCTGCGCCACTTCTACCAGCAGCAGGTCGCCCACGGCATGCCCGTAACCGTCGTTGACCGCCTTGAAGCCATCCAGGTCGAGCATGCACACCGCCAGCGAGATGTCTTCGCGGCGTGAGTAGGCCAAGGCCTGGTTCAGCAGGTCGGAGAGGTAGGCACGGTTGGGCAGGCCCGTCAGCACATCGTGACCCACCCGCCACTGCAAGGTATGCAGCAACTGGCGCTTCTCGGTGACGTCAAAGCGGATCGACCCATACTTGCGCACCTGGCCAGTCAGCGGATCGACCAGTGGCACCATGGTGCTGTCGACCCAATACAGCGAACCGTCCCTGGACCGGTTGCAGATCTCCCCCTTCCACACCCGCCCGGCGGCGAGGGCGCGCCACATGCCGACAAAGAACGCCGGCTCGTGCAGGCCGGAGTTGAGGATGCGGTGGTTGGCGCCCAGCAACTCCTCGCGGCTGTAGCCCGAGATGCTGCAGAACTGCTGGTTGACGTAGGTGATGTTCCCACGCAGGTCGGTTTCGGAAAAGATCGCGGCCGCATCTACGGCCGCGCGATAGTTATCATCCATAAAGCATCCTGCCTTAGCGGTTGAAGCGCTCCACCAGGGCGCGCAATCCGGCGCACACCTGTTCCAGTTCGGCGCCGCGCGAGGCGGCGGCGTTGGCGCTGTGAGCGCTATGCTGGGCAATTCCGGCTACGCCGTTGATCTGCCGCGAAACGTCTTCTGCCACCGCCGACTGCTGCTGCGAGGCGGTCGCCATCTGCTGGCTCATGTCACTGATACGCTGCACCGCGTCACGAATGCCATGCAATGCCTGCCGGGCTTCCTGGACCTGAGCAACACCTTGCTCGGCGCCAATGATGCCTTGGCTGGCAATGGCCACGGCCTCCTCGGCGCCAGTGCGCAAGGTGTCGATGATGGCCTGGATGTGCAGTGTTGACTGGCGAGTCTTGTCAGCCAGTGCACGTACCTCGTCGGCAACCACGGCGAAACCACGGCCTTGTTCGCCTGCACGCGCAGCTTCAATGGCTGCGTTGAGGGCCAGCAGGTTGGTCTGTTCGGCAATACCGCGGATCATCCCGGCAGCTTCGGCGATGGCACCGGTCTGACCGGCCAGGTGGCTGACCGCCTGGTTGATCTGGGTTACGGTGCTGGCCAAGGTGCGAATCGCCGCGCCACTGGCATCGGCCACCTGGCTACCCTGTTCGGCCAACTGGTGCGCAGTGCGGGCTTCGGCAGCAGTCAAGTGCACGTGGTTGGCCACTTCACCGATGGAGGCCGCCATCTGGTTCATCGCTGTGGCACTCAGATCGGTTTCTGCGCGCTGCTTCAGCGACGCCGCCTCAGTGCTGCGTGACAACTGCCCGGCATCGTGGGCCGCCACGGCCATTTGCCCGGCCAGGTCGCTCAACCGCGTCAACGCGGTTTTCAGGCGCGCTTCTTCGCTGATCAGCATCAGTTGCAGTTGCCCGGCAGCGCCAGGCAGGTCGCTGTAGGTCAAGGCCGCGACCGGGTCGGCGAACGTACCTTCGGCACCCTCGACCACCTGTTGCATCCGGCGTCCGATGGCGTTGTGCGCCCACAGCCCGTAGGCCAGGAACAACCCCACGGTCAGCCCCTGCCCCACCAGGCCAGGCCACAGCTGGTTGGCGCCCAGCGCCAGCAGCCCACCGGCCAGTGGCAAGGCCAAGGCCTGCACCAGCATGCTCAGCCGGCGCGGTACCGACAGTGCCGCCTGGCCGGCACGCATCCGCGCATACAGGGCCTCGGCGCGTGCCACCTGCTCACGCGTGGGGCACACCCTTACCGACTCATAGCCCACCACCCGCCCACCTTCGAGGATCGGCGTGACATAGGCGTTGACCCAGTAGTAGTCGCCGTTGCGGCAGCGATTCTTGACGATACCCATCCAGCTCTTGCCAGCCTTCAGGTAGCGCCACATCAGTTCGTACACCGCCGGCGGCATGTCCGGGTGGCGCACCAGGTTGTGCGGGCTGCCGATCAGTTCAGCGTCGCTGTAGCCGCTGATGGCGGCGAATTCGGGGTTGCAATAGGTGATCAGGCTGGCGGTATCGGTAGCGGAAATGAGCCGCTGATCAGAGGGAAAACGTTGCTCGACCGGGGTTACCGGCAAGTTGAGACGCACAGTGAGACTCCATTCATGGGGGGTGCCAGGCGGCTGCTACCGAGCGTTTTGCGGGATAAATAATCCCGCAAACACCTGCTTGGTGACTGCCCAGTCAGGCGCGGATTCTACGAGCCCCAACACATAAAGCAAATAAACCTTACGGATCATGGCGTTATCTATTATTCAAGGCTCTCGGCTGGGCTTGGCAAGCTGATTGCAAAGCCCTTGAGGCGCTGGTCAAGCCCTGCACAATTTCGTACGCGCCACCTGCATGGCGCGCACCGAACTAGAGCCTGGCAAGCCAGAGTGCCCCATAACTGGTCAGACCGGTAAGGCCAAAAACCCTTGCAATGTCGGATTTTTCGCGCTTTTATGGCTTCGCGCTGAACAAACCGGTAAGACCACAATAATTAAGTCCTGCGCTCTTTCGCCCCGTGCGGCTACCGAAGCAAGGACACCGATCAGAGACTCCCCCCATGCTCAAATGGTGCTCGCGTTCGATATTCCTGCAAGTCGTGCTCGGCCTTGCCCTCGGCATCGCCTGCGGTCTCAGTTTTCCCGACCTTTCCCTGCAACTCAAACCCCTCGGCGACGGGTTCATCAAGCTGATCAAGATGCTCATCGGCCTGATCGTGTTCTGTGTGGTGGTGAGCGGCATCTCGGGCGCGGGCGACCTGAAAAAGGTCGGACGCATCGGCCTGAAGTCGGTGATCTACTTTGAAGTGCTGACCACTCTGGCGCTGGTGATCGGTCTGGTGTTCGCTTTCAGCAGTGGCATCGGCAGCGGTGCCAACATCCACCTGGACCAGTTATCCAGCGCCGATGCCAATGGCCTGGCCGAGCGCGGCCAGCACATCCATGGCGCCACGGCGTTCTTCATGGACCTGATCCCCACCTCCGTGGTAGGTGCCTTCGCCGACAACAACATTCTTCAGGTACTGCTGTTCTCGGTGCTGTTCGGTAGTGCACTGAACCTGGTAGGTGACTCGGCCGCCGGTATCTCGCGGCTGATCAACGAGCTGAGCCATGTGATCTTCCGCATCATGGGCATGATCGTACGCCTGGCCCCCATCGGCGTATTCGGCGCCATCGCCTTTACCACCAGCAAGTACGGCCTGGAATCGCTGCAACACCTGGGCGGCTTGGTGGCATTGTTCTACCTGACCTGCGCCGGCTTCGTGCTGATTGTGCTGGGTACGGTGATGCGCCTGTCGGGGCTGAAACTGCTGCCGTTGATCAAGTACCTGCGAGAGGAGCTGACCATCGTCCTTGGTACCGCGTCTTCCGACGCTGTGCTGCCCCAGATCATGCGCAAGCTGGAGCACCTGGGCATTGGCAGTTCCACGGTCGGCCTGGTGATCCCGACCGGCTACTCGTTCAACCTCGACGGTTTCTCCATCTACCTGACCTTGGCCATCGTGTTCATCGCCAACGCGACCGGCACGCCGCTGGAAATGACCGACCTGCTGACCATCCTGCTGGTGTCGCTGGTGACTTCCAAGGGGGCTCATGGCATCCCAGGCTCGGCACTGGTGATCCTCGCCGCCACCCTGACTGCCGTGCCGGCAATCCCGGTGGTAGGCCTGGTGCTGGTGCTGGCGGTGGACTGGTTCATGGGCATCGGCCGGGCGCTGACCAACCTGATTGGCAACTGCGTGGCCACCGTGGCCATCGCCCGCTGGGAAAAGGATATTGACCTGGAACGCGCGCAGAACGTGCTCGACGGCAAGCTCGGCTTTACCCCAACCCCGCGCAAACAGCCCAATACGCACCATCAACAGGAATTTTGACCGAAAGTGGCCGGCGATGACGCCGGCCCTTGCAGGAGCGAACCGTGATCAGCTCATCGACCGTCGTCAACTCAGTGGTGGAAAAACTGCGCCAGGCCCTGGCCCGGGGCCAATGGCGCACCGGCGACATGCTGCCGGGCCAGCGCGAGCTGGCCGAACAGCTGGGCATCAGCCGGCCCAGCCTGCGCGAAGCGGTGACCGTACTGGAAACCTTGGGCCTGGTGCGCTCGCTGCCGGGCAAGGGCGTCCTGGTGCTGGATGCCGACGCCGTCACTCAGGAACAGGGCATGGACACCGGTGCTGCGGCCAGCCTGGCCGATGTGCTGGAGCTGCGCTACACCCTCGAGCCTTTCATCGTCGGGCTGGTGGCGCAGTCGGCCAATAGCCAGGACGTCGGCCAGTTGCGCCTCACCTTGATGGACATGCGTGAAGCGCTGGAGGCCGATGACAGCGAAGCCGGGGTAAAAGCCTACATCGCTTTCCATGAGGCGCTGTTCACCCTGACCACCAACCCGATCTTCCAGAGCGTGGTGCAACAGACCGGTAATGCCTTGAAGCAAAGTGCCGACATGCTGCGCAATTCGCCCGAACACCTGGCAGCACGGCTCAAGGAAAACGAAGCCGTGGTACGCGCCATTCGCGAACGCAACAGTGCCCAGGCCAGCGCCCAAATGCGCCAGCACATTCTGGCCGAAGGCCAACGCATGGGCATCCCGCTGAACATCCCGGACGAACACCCGCGCCCATGACCCCAGGAGAGCGACCATGAATGCCGCCCCCCACCTGCCAGCCCTGCTGGCTGCTGGCGAAACCCGTCTGTCGGCCGAGCAAATCTACCCTCGGCTGTTCGACGCCATTCTCGAACAGCGCCTGCCACCGGGCGCCCTGTTGCCCGAGCAGGCGCTGGGCCATGCCTTTGGCGTCAGCCGCACCGTGATACGCCGTGTGCTTGGGCGCCTGTCCGACCAGCAGGTGGTGGTGCAGCGGCCCAGCCACACCGCGCACCTGGCGGCGCCCGACCCGGACCAGGCGCGCCAGGTACTCAGTGCCAGACGCCTGGCCGAAACCACGCTGATCACCTTGGCCGCCCAACGCGCTCGGCCGGCGCAGGTGCGCCAGCTGCGGCAACTGGTGGAACGCGAACGCCAGCACCATGAAAGCGGCGAACGGTGCGCGGCAATCCGCCTAGGCGGCGAGTTTCACCTCAAACTGGCGCAGGTGGCAGCCAATGCGCCACTGGCGCGGTTTCTCAACGGCCTGGTTCCAATGACCTCGCTAATCATTGCCCGCTACGAATCGCCGTGCTGCGACCACTGCGCCTGGCAAGAACATGCGGCGATCATCGATGCCGTGGAGCAAGGCGATGCCGAGGCGGCGCTTGGGCTGATGCACAAGCACCTGGACCGCCTGGAACAAAAGCTCGACCTGAACTAGCCGCTCATGCTGACGCGGTCCCTGTAGGACCGCGATGACCGGGCGATGGGCTGCACAGCAACCCCACTCACCCGGCCCTATACTGCGAGAACCACCCCAGCCTCTACCAGGGAGGCGGCCGCGTGAGTTCTCGAATCCTTCTGTTGCTGTGCCTTCTGCTGGCCCTCACCGGTTGCGCGGGCAAGCGCCCAACAGCCCCGCCGCCCCCTGCGGTGCTCACCCCGGCCACCTGGCAACGCATCGATCAGGAATTGATCGACGCCTCGGTCGGCGCAGCCGGCTCGGCCAATGACTATGCACGGCGCTCCATGCGGGTGTGGCGGGAACAGGTACAACAGCGCACCGAAAGTGACTTCATCCCCTGGTTCACCGGCTACTGGACCCAACAGTGGCTGACCCTCAAGGTGGCCTGGTACAAACTCGACAGTGGCACAGGCCGGGAGCCGGCAGAAAAGCGCCTGGCCCTGTACCTGCAGGAGCAATACCACGTGCGGGTGATCGAGCCGGTGGCCGAACAGATCAACCCCGAGGGCATCCGTGACCGGGCCTGCGAGCTGTACCTGCAACTGTTCGGCCAGCAACTGCCAGCCATCATCAGCCGCTACAACGCGCCGCCCGAGCAGCTCAGCCAGCGCCTCAACCGCATCCCCGCCATCGCCCTGGGGCCACCGGATGCCCGCAATGCCAGCCTGTATCAACTGCTACGGGCCAAGCCGCTGGACCAGCAGCCGGCCTGGCAAGCCATGCGCCAGCACCTTCATCAACTGGCCAGCAAGGGCCCCGGGAGAACCGATGTCGGGCTTAATTCGGTGGCCACCCAGGCGAGCGACAAGCTCGGCGCTACCCTGGCCCCACGCGGCATCGCCAGCGCCGTCGCATCAGCAGTCGGCAAAGTGGCAGGAGCGATGATTTCAATCGCCGCGGCCGGCTACGGCATGATGACCCATGACCGCGAACAGCCGCAGATGGTCGAGCAGTTGCGGGTGATCCTGAACGTGGCACTGAACCAGGAATGGCAGGAGTTGATGGAGAACCGCCAGAGCGGGGCAATGGCGGGGGTGTATTACCTGTCGGGGCAGGTTGAGGACAGCTTGCTCGCCAGCGCACCACGGCCAGTTGAACAACCGGTGGAACAGCAGGTAAAGCAGCAGCAAGAACCTTTGATCATCCGCCTGCCGCCTTAGTGGGTACAGGCTGGATCAAGCAGCAGCCATGGCAGAACGTGGCAGCCCAAAGACCCGGTCGAACGCCCAGTTGTAGGCGAAGGTGTAGCACGGCACCAGAATGATGAACGCCATATCGACCAGCAACGCCTCCATCAGCGTCATGTCCAGCCACCAGGCAATCAGCGGGATCAGGTACACCACCAAGGTCAGCTGGAAACCGATGGCATGCGCCACTCGGCGCGCCACGCTGCGCCCGCGCCTGGCCTGGCGGCTCTCCCAGTACTCGAACAGGGTGTTGTAAATCAGGTTCCAGAGCATGGCGATGGTGGTGATCATGACCGCCAGTGGCCCGGTATGCGACGCCTGGGTGTCCGACAGGTAGGCCAGGCCGAGGGTCGACATGCACAGCCCGATCAGCTCATAGAAAGTCACGTAGACCAGTTTGCGTTTTAGTCCCTGCATCGGGATTACTCCAATGACAAAAGCGATGGGGCGCGATCATGCGTCATCATGCTTGACAGCAAAAGTCAGCGGCTGTCAGATCTACTGACAGGAGGCTGCCATGAATTTTTCCAGCGACAACATCCAGCTGTTTCTTGCCGTACTCGACCGCGGCTCGTTTTCCGCCGCCGCACGCGCCCTCCAGCGGGTGCCTTCGGCCGTGAGCATGGCCATCGGCAATCTTGAGGCCGAGCTGGGCTACAGCCTGTTCGAGCGCGGCTCACGTGAGGTTCGCCCTACCGCAAAGGCTTTGGCCCTGGAGCCACACGCCAGGCTGATTGCCGAACAACTGGGGCTGCTACAAGTGCATGCCCTGGAGCTGTCCCAGGGGTTGGAAAGCAGCCTGAGCGTGGCCGTTGTGCCAGACATCGACCACCGCCCGTTGCTGGCGGCCATCGCCAGCCTGGGCGAGCGCCACCCGTTGCTGGATATCGCCCTGCTCAGCGCCCCGCAGGAAGAAGCCCTGCACTTGCTGGACAGCGGGCGGGCCGACCTCTGCGTGGCCTTTGCCGGCCTGCAGGTCGATGCCCGCCGAAGCTTCCAGCACATCGGCGTGGAGTCGCTGGTGGCCACGCTGTCGCCCACCCACCCGGCCTTGCGCGAGGGGCGCATTCACTACCTCGAAGACCTGACCCGGGTGCGTCAGATTCTGGTGCGCAGCCGCGACCTGCCGCTGGCTGACCCGCGCCCGCTGATCGGCGCCACACACTGGTCCACCGACAGCTTCGACCTGGCGTTGCAAATGGTGGAAGCCGGCCTGGGCTGGGGCGACCTGCCACTGTCGCGGGTCGCGCCGCGGCTGGCCAACGGGCGCTTGGTACGCCTGGATTTTCGCAATACCCGCAACGAGTTGCAGTTGCCGGTACACATTTTGTGGCGCAAACAACAACCGCTGCAGCAGGCCGCACGGCTGTTGATCGAACAGCTGACGAATCAGTGACTGCCGTCTGTCGAAACGCCCAGAAGAAATTACTGTAAGTGCTTCAATCTTTTACCCCTTGAGCCGATATCTCGGTCGACAGGCACCGCATCGCGTCATGAGCGTGCTGCGCCCTCCCCTCATTGGCTCAAGGTCTCGATACATGAACCTGAAATTTCGCCACAAGATCCTGCTCAGCGCCTGCGGCGTCGTGGTCCTGGCATTTGCCCTGTTCACGCTCTACAACGACTACCTGCAACGCAACACGATCCGCCAGAACATCGAAGCCTCGGTACAGCAATCCGGCGCACTGACTGCCAGCAGCGTGCAAAACTGGATGAGCGGGCGCATCCTGGTGCTGGAAAACCTGGCCCAGGATATCGGCCAGCAAGGCACCGGCGAGACCCTGGCCGGGCTGATCGAGCAGCCTTCCTACACGCGCAATTTCCTGTTCACCTACCTGGGCCAGGCCAACGGTGTGTTCACCCAGCGCCCGGATACCCAGATGCCTGCCGGTTACGACCCTCGCCAGCGCCCGTGGTACGGCGCCGCCGCCAGCGCCGGGCAGACTGTGCTGACAGCCCCCTACCAAGGCGCTGTCGGTGGCCTGATGGTGACCATCGCCACCCCGGTGAAGCGCAAGGGCAATGGTGAACTGATGGGTGTGGTCGGTGGCGACGTGACTTTGGACACGCTGGTCGAGATCATCAACTCGGTCGATTTCGGCGGCATCGGCCACGCCTTCCTGGCCGACGCCAACGGCCAGGTGATTGTCAGCCCCGACAAAGACCAGGTGATGAAGAACCTCAAGGACATCTATCCGGGCAGCAACCTGCGGGTTGCCGCCGGCATGCAGGATGTCATCCTCAACGGCCAGGACCGCATCATTTCCTTCGCCCCGGTGGCCGGCCTGCCGTCGGCACAGTGGTACATCGGCCTGTCCATCGATAAAGACAAGGCTTACGCGGCGCTCAGCCAATTCCGCACCTCGGCGATCATCGCCATGCTCATTGCCGTGGCTGCCATCGCCGGCCTGCTGGGCCTGCTGATCCCGGTGCTGATGCGCCCGCTGACCACCATGGGCCGCGCCATGCGCGACATCGCCGAAGGTGAAGGCGACCTGACCCGCCGCCTGACCGTGCAAAACAAGGACGAATTCGGCGAGCTGGCCACCTCGTTCAACCGCTTTGTCGAACGCATCCATGCCTCCATCAGCGAAGTGTCCTCGGCCACCCGCCTGGTGCATGACCTGTCGGAAAAAGTGGTCAGCGCGTCCAACGCGTCAATCAGCGGTTCTGAAGAACAGAGTATGCGCACCAACAGTGTGGCCGCGGCCATCAACGAACTGGGGGCTGCCACCCAGGAAATCGCCCGTAACGCCGCCGATGCCTCGCAGCATGCCAGCGGCGCCAGCGAGCAGGCCCACGGCGGGCGTGCAGTGGTCGAGGAAGCGATCAGCGCCATGACCGCCCTGTCCCAGCGTATCAGCGAGTCCTGCGCGCAGATTGAAACGCTTAACGCCAGCACCGACGAAATCGGCAAGATCCTCGATGTGATCAAGGGCATCTCGCAGCAGACCAACCTGCTGGCACTGAACGCCGCGATCGAGGCCGCCCGTGCCGGTGAGGCCGGCCGTGGTTTTGCCGTGGTGGCCGACGAAGTGCGCAACTTGGCACACCGCACCCAGGAATCGGCCGAAGAGATCCACCGCATGATCACCAGCCTGCAGGTAGGCTCGCGCGAAGCGGTGCACACCATGAACACCAGCCAGGTTTCGAGCGAGCAGACCGTGCAGGTGGCCAACCAGGCCGGCGAACGCCTGGCCAGCGTGACCCAGCGTATTGGCGAAATCGATGGCATGAACCAGTCGGTGGCGGCCGCCACCGAAGAGCAGACTGCCGTGGTCGAGAGCCTCAACCTGGACATCACCCAGATCAACGCCCTGAATCAGCAAGGCGTCGAGAACCTGAACGAGACACTGCTGCACTGCGATCAACTGGCTCAACAGGCTGGCCGCTTGAAGCAGCTGGTAGGCAGCTTCAGGATCTAAGCCCTGTCATAGACGGCAACAGCCACTGCCTGTTGCCGCCTCTTAGAAAACATGGGTTATTGATTTGCCAGGGACTCAGCCCGGTCAGGCTTCGCCGACAAACGCCTGCACTTCAATTTCCACATCCACCCCCAGCGCCAACGCCGAGGCCACAGTCGAACGCACTGGCAGCGCCGCGCCAAAAAACTCCTTGTAGACCTCGTTGAAACCGGCAAAGTGGCTCATGTCCGACAGCCATACCGTGGCCTTGACCACTTGATCGAAGCGCGCGCCGCAGGCCGCCAGGCTTTCGGCGATGCGCTCGCAGGCTGCGCGGGTCTGGGCCTGGATATCACCGCGCACTACTTCACCACTGGCGCTCATCGGCACCTGGCCGGAGAGGAACAGAAACCCCCCGGCCTTCACTGCACGGGAAAACGGAAACGGCAGGCTACTGGGGAAACGCTGGATGTCATTGCTCATGGGATGCTCCTTTCGAGGTTGCTGGAAACGGGCCGGGGAAGGTGGAGGCGCTGCGCCGGCAAGGTGACAGGCCGACCCTCGCCATGCCGCACTGATCGGCTCCGGTCCAAGCCAGGATTATCGCCCGCGAACGGGCGCCAGTTCGACGATTTTATCTGCAACCCCGGGCAAGCGTTCGCCCGGGGGCCTGAACACATGCCGGTTATAACCTAATAACGAACAAGTCTATTTGGCTATAAAAAAATCTATATGCTGGCTGCATCCGATAACGGGCAAAGATGGGCAGTCGAGTAGCGTATGGATGTAGGTTCTTTCGGTTTCACCATTGCGGGCCTGGTCGTGGGTTTCATCGTCGGCATGACCGGCGTCGGTGGCGGCTCGCTGATGACCCCGATCCTGTTGTGGTTTGGCATCAACCCGGCTACGGCCGTTGGTACGGACCTGCTCTATGCAGCCATCACCAAGGCCAGTGGCGTCTGGGTGCATGCGCGCCACAAGAACATCGACTGGAAGATCACCGGGCTGCTCAGCCTGGGCAGCGTGCCCGCCGCAGCACTGACCCTGTGGTTCCTCAGCACCCTGCACACCGACACCTCGGCGCTCAACGCCATCATCAAGCAAGGCCTGGCAGTGGTGCTGATCCTGACCGCGCTGGCCATTCTGTTCAAATCGCGTCTGCAGGCCTTTGCCAGCCGCCATGCCAGTGACCACTATCACCTCAGCGACCGCAGCCTGAACACCCTCACCGTAGTCACCGGCGTGGTGCTGGGGGTTATGGTCACCCTCACCTCCATCGGTGCTGGCGCCCTGGGCACCGTGGCGCTGTTCCTGCTGTACCCGTTTCTGGTCACCCGCCGCCTGGTCGGTACGGAAATCGCTCACGCGGTGCCGCTCACCCTGGTAGCAGGCCTGGGCCACGCGGGCATGGGCAACATGGACTGGTCGCTGTTGGGCTACCTGCTGCTGGGCTCGCTGCCGGGCATCTACCTGGGCAGCCACCTCACCGGACGGATCTCGGACCGCGTACTGCGCCCGTGCCTGGCGGCGATGCTGCTGCTGATCGGCTACAAGCTGGCGTTCTGACCCTCAGCCCAGGCGCAGGCGCCACTGCCCGGTAAAGCTCAACTCGAGGCGCGAAAGCGGCGGCACGTCGACACGCTGGCTAGCCTGCATCGGGCACCCCAACACCTGTACCAACACGGCGCGCATCACCATCGGGTGAGTCACTGCCAGCCACTCACCCGGCGTGTCGAAGGCCGCCAGCCAAGCGGCCACCCGCTGGCATACTCTCGCGAAAGATTCCCCCCCATGCACCGCACTGGCCGGGTCCTGCAGCCACTGCGCCAACGCCTGCGGTTGTTCGGTTTGCAACTGCTTCAGCGGCAAACCCTGCCAACGCCCCAGGTCGCAATCGGCCAATGCCGGCTCGATCTGCACCGGCCCCGACCACCACGCCGCCGTCTCGCAGGCTCGCCGTTCTGGCGCAGTCAGCATTTGCACGCCGGGCACGATGGCGTCGGGCTCTTGGGTCAACGGCAAGATGGCGTCATCTGCACGGTGCAGGCGCCCGGTCTTCTGGGCCTGGGTCAGGGCATGGCAGATCAGGGTCAGGCGGACGGCTTTCACCGGGGCTCTCTCGCAGCAGGCAGGGGCCCATGGTTTAGCATGCTGCGAGGCGTTTGGCTGCAACAATGTCGCCGCCCGCACAAACGCATATCCCTTGTAGGCGCGCTCAGTTCATAGATAGGTAACCACCTGCGCCAAACCCCACACCGGCAGCGCCCCCACCAATCCCACCGCCAGCCGTGGCCAGTACGGCAGTAACATCACCAGCACCAACCCCGCCAGCGACAACACGCCGAACCAGGCCACCGGCCCCATGGCCCAGCCCCAGGCCTGGGCGCACAGCGTCAGGCTCGCCAGCAACGCCAACCAACCGGCACTGCGCAGGCTGATACTCCAAACGCGCGGGCAGGTGCGATTCCACACCTGTTTGTAATGCCGCTCCAGCCCCTGGCACAGCCCGAGCATACCGGCATAAGCGAACAGCACTGCGCCTGCAATCCACATCATCATGCCTCGGCCTCCTGTTGCCGGCCTGCCCGGGCCTTGCGCTGCACCGGTTGTACTTGCCGCACCCGCCAGGCCACCAGCCCAATCAACACGCCCAGCACCAACGCAAAGGCCGCTACGCCCAGGCGCATGGCGTCTTCGAGGCCGCCAAACGCACCCAGGCCGATGCACAGCAATGCCGTCAGCAACAGTTGCTCGGCCCATGCACGGCGTGCCGGCCTGACACCCGCATGCAACAGCGCCAGCAGCCATACACCAAAGAACGCACGTACTTCCCAGCTCTCCCGCTGTAGCAGTTCCACCGGCAACAAGCGGCTGGCCCACAGCAGCCCGACGCATGCCAGTAGCAAACCGCTGATGAAGCCCACGTTGCACACCTCGGCCACCCGGTACCAGCGCCGCGCCGAAGCATCGGCAGTGGCACTGACATACTTGCGCCCGCGCTTTACGCAGAACAGCACCAGGCCGCTGGCGATCATCAGGCAGCTGACCAGCCCGCACACGAAGTACAACCAACGCATCGGGTAGCCGCCAAATTGGGCAAAGTGCAACCCGACCATGACCCGCTGGGTCAAAGGCACCGCGCGCCACTCAGCTACGTCGCTGAGCAGTTGCCCGCTGACGCCATCGAAGACCATGGCCTGCCCCTTGGCCAGGGCAATCCGGTTACCCAGCTCTGGGCGGATTTCAACGCGCGCCGCCGCCGTGTTCGGGTTGCGGATGTTCAAGCCGCCGATCGGCCCCAACCGCGCCTCGGCCTGGGCCAACAGCGGGGCTACATCCACCAGCGCGGCCGGCTGCCTGGCCAGGCCACGGGGCTGTTCCACGCGGGCATTGCCTTGGGCCTGGAAGTAGGCGCGTGCGTCGCCGGCAAAGAGCGCATCGACCCCGGCGGGGATGTAGATGAGCATGAAGATCACCAGGCCGGTGTAGGTGATCATCAGGTGGAACGGCAGCAACAGCACCGCGCTGGCGTTGTGGAAATCCAGCCACGAGCGCTGGCCCTTGTTCGGCCGGAAAGTAAAGAACTCCTTGAAGATCTTCTTGTGGATGACGATGCCGGTCACCAGTGCCGCAAGCATCACCAGCGCCAGCGCACCGACCACGAAAATACCCCAGTTGCGTGGCAGGTCGAGGGTGAAGTGGAAGCGGAAGAAGAAGTTGCCGCCGACACTGTCACGCACCTCGATGGCCTCGCCGGTGCGCGGGTCGAGCTGCACGCCACCGCCGTGGCGGCGCTCGCCCGTAGACACGCGCAAGCCAGGCGCGCGTTCGCTCGGCAGGCTGATGCCCCAGTTGCCTGCTTTTGGTTCATGGGCCTGCAGGTAGTCGATAGCGCGCCGGGCAGCGTCGGCCTGGGGCACCTGGGTGGCCGGGATTTCCGGCTGCATCCAGTGGTTGAGCTCCTTGTCGAACACCGCCAGGGTGCCGGTGACAAAGATGGCGAACAGCAGCCAGCCGAAGATCAGCCCGGCCCAGGTGTGCAGCCAGGCCATCGATTGGGTGAAGGTGTTCTTCATGCCAGCCGCTCCATTACCTGCGACCAGAAGCCGATCAGGGCAAGGGGCACGGCCAGTGCCAGCGGCGCCCAGGCGCGCAAAGCATCTCGGCAGGCGAAGGCCCAGAGGATGGCAACGGTGTAAAAAATGAACGCCGGCAGGGTCGCGACGATGACCGCATCGGCGGCAGATAGCGGCAGGATGCGGGCCAGGCAGGCACTGGCGGCGTAGCTGAGGGCGTAGCCGCCGAGCAACGCGGCGGCGCTGCGAGAGAGTAGTTGTAGCCAGGCAGGGGCTTTGATCATCGGAGGGTTCCTTGAGGTCCGGTGATGAGGCCAGGGCTGTGCGCAGCCCAATCGCCGGCAAGCCAGCTCCCACAAGCCCCGCACAGCATCCGAGGGCTGTGCGGTACCTGCTGGAGCGGCCTTGTGTCGCGATCGGGCCGCGAAGCGGCCCCCGCTGTCAGAAGTTGATATTCAGCGCAGCAAACACCGCCCTGCCCGGCTGGTTATACGTGTTGGCCCCCGAACTGCTGGCGTTGCCGCCACGCAGGATCTGCTTGTCGAACACGTTGTTCACGCCCACCCGCACGTCGTAGTTGGCGTTGAACTTGTACCCGGCGCTCACATCCACCAGGCCATAGGCCTCGACGTCCTGCTGCGCGGCCTTGTCGTAGTCTTGCTGGGTGCGGTAGTTGTAGGTCGGCGATTTCTGCTTGCCAAAGTAGGTGCCCGCCACCTGGAACGACAGCTGCTCGGTGGCGCGCCAGTCCAGGGTGGTGTTGACGGTATATTCCGGGATCACCGACAGCGGTTCGCCAGTCTCGCGATTGTCGTTGTCGAGCATCCAGGTCAGGTTGGTGTTCCAGTCCAGGGTCGGCGTCAGCTCGATGAAGACGTTGCCTTCGATCCCTTCCACCCGCGCCTTGCCGGCGTTTTCCCACTGGGTCACGCGGCGGCCGCTGTTGATGGCATAGAGCACATCGGTACCGCCGATGATCTTGTTCTTGTAGTCATTGCGGAAGTAGGTGGCGCTGGTACGCCAGGTGCCGCGGTCGTACAGCAGGCCAATCTCCTTGTTGACGCTGATTTCCGGCTTTAGGTCGGCGTTACCCTGCAGGTAGCAACCACCGGAGTTGGTCTGCCCCACACTGCAACCTTGGCCGCGGCTGTAGAGCAGGTAATTGGGGTTGGACTGGTACAGGTTCGGCACCTTGTAGGCGCGAGCAATGCCGCCTTTGACCGACAGCGCCTCGGTGAGCTTGTGCGACAGGTTCAGGCTGGGGCTGAAGTTGTCGCCAAACATCTCGTGATGGTCAAAACGCAAGCCAGGCGTCACCGTCGTGTCGCCGATGACGATATTGTCCTCGACGAACAACGCGTAGCTTCTGGCGGTCATCTTCGATTCGCTGCGGTCGAAACCGCTGATCGCGTCATTGCCCGACCCACTCGGGTCGAAGCTCTGCGGACGGAACGAGCCTTGGTCGTTGAGCGACTCGTACAGGTACTCGCCCCCCAGGGTCAGCACATGCTCGGTGCTGCCCAGGGCGAACGGCAAGTTGACCTCACTGTTCAAGCGCGTGTTACGCAACCGCGACATCGCCGCGCCACTGTCGTTGATCGCCCCTTCCGGGCCACCGGCCAAACCCTCGTTGAGGCGCCAGTTGCGCACGTATTCGTAGGCCAGTGTGGTCTTGCTGGTACCCCAGGTGAAGTCGCCCAGGTGGGTCAGGTCGTAGGTGCTGCGCTGCATGACGTTGGTTTCGTGGCCATACAGGCTGGAAATCAGTGCGACGTCGCTGCCGCCGTTGCTGTTCATGGTGTCGCCCGCGTAGATATTGCCTTGGCGGCTGTAGCCGGCACTGGCTTCGAAGCGGTGCTCGTCGTTCAACTTCCAGCTGAGCAGGCCGTTGAGGTCCTTGTTGCGCACCCCCTCGCGCCCGGCAACCAGTGCGCTGTTGGCGTGGCTGGCGTTGATATCGAGGTCGTCAGCGTCAGTCTTGGCCAAGCCGCCGAACAGCCGGAAACCAAGGTTATCGGTGAGGCCGCCACCGAGGTTGAAGTTGGCGCGGCGGCTGGCACCCTCGGCACCGTCTTCCGGCAACTGGGTGAACAGGCTGACGCTGCCCTTGAGCTCGTCGGTAGGGCGTTTGGTGATGATATTCACCACCCCGCCCATGGCGCCGGAGCCGTAGCGAGCGGCGGCTGGGCCACGCAAGATCTCGATACGCTCGACGGCCTCGGCGGGCACCCAGTTGGTTTCACCCCGGGTATCACGGTCACCGTTCCAGCCATAACGCACAGCGTTGCGGGCGCTGGAGGGCTTGCCGTCGATGAGGATCAGGGTGTTTTCCGGGCCCATGCCGCGCAGGTCGATCTGGCGGTTGTTGCCGCGCGCGCCGCTGGCGCTGTTGCCGGTCAGGTTGACGCCGGGCTCGCGGCGGATGATATCGGACAGGTCATTGGACGGCGGGTGGCGCTTGATGTCGTTGGCGGTGATGATCGACGAACCCAAGGCCTGACGCGCCTCGCGCTCGGCGGTGATCAGGGTGTCCTGAATCACCAGCGCGTTGTCGGCAACCGGCACTTCCAGCACCTCACCCGTACGCTGCTCTTCAGCCTGGGCCGCGGTGGCCACCATGGCCGGTGACGCCAGCGCCACGAACGCCAGGGCCAGGCTGTTGGGTGAAGTTCTGCACTGCATGGGTACATCTCCTGCGATTCATGAGCGAAACGGCACATCCCTGTCGCAAACCGGGAGCCCTCGCCCACCGGCCTCGCAAACACAGTCTGGTGGCCAACAGGGGTGGTAAATATAGGGAATTGCAAATGAGAGTAAATCGTATTTACGAAGTTTACATGTTTGTAACCGAACTTTGCTGAAGCGCGCGGTAGAGCGCCGTATTCCCGCTCACACAGAATCCTGGCCATGCTGCAGTAATTGGCTGCTGCACTGGCTACACTGGCCTTCCTCTAACCCGAGCCATCTGTTCATGCTCCCAGCCACGCTGATTTTCCTGTTCACCCTGACCCTGGTCATCTGGCAACCCAAAGGCCTCGGCGTCGGCTGGAGTGCCACCTTCGGTGCGCTTCTGGCCCTGCTGTGCGGCGTGGTGTCACTGCACGATATCCCCACCGTCTGGGCAATCATCTGGAACGCCACCGCCACCTTCATCGCCCTGATCGTCATCAGCCTGTTGCTGGACGAAGCCGGTTTCTTCGCCTGGACGGCGCTGCATGTGGCGCGTTGGGCCCGAGGCGACGGGCGTCGCCTGTTTGCCTTCATGGTGCTGCTGGGGGCAGCGGTATCCGCGTTGTTCGCCAACGATGGCGCAGCCCTGATCCTCACCCCCATCGTCATGTCGATGCTGCTGGCGCTGCGCTTTTCCCCCACGGCAACCCTGGCCTTCGTGATGGGCGCCGGTTTTATCGCCGACACCGCCAGCCTGCCGCTGGTGGTATCGAACCTGGTCAACATCGTGTCGGCGGACTACTTCGGGCTCGGCTTCAACGCCTACGCCGCCGTGATGGTGCCGGTGAACCTGGTGGCGGTCGCGGCCACGCTGCTGGTGCTGTGGCTGTATTTTCGCCGCGACATCCCGCTGCGGTACGCCACCGACGACCTGCAAGTGCCTGCCCTGGCAGTGCGCGATCGCGCCACGTTCCGTGCGGGTTGGGTGGTACTGGTGGTGTTGCTGGCCGCGCTGTTCGTGCTGGAGCCGCTGGGCATCCCGGTCAGCGCCGTGGCCTCGGCCTGCGCCGCCGTGCTGTTTGCCGTGGCCGCCCGCGGCCACGTGATTTCAACCCGCCGCGTGCTGCGCGAAGCACCGTGGCAGATCGTGGTGTTCTCACTGGGGATGTACCTGGTGGTGTACGGGCTGCGCAATGCCGGCCTGACCGACGCCCTTGCCGGGGTACTGGACTGGCTCGCCGGGCATGGGCTGTGGGCGGCTACGC
Organism: Pseudomonas sp. XP2; assembly: GCF_053557975.1. NCBI lineage: Bacteria > Pseudomonadati > Pseudomonadota > Gammaproteobacteria > Pseudomonadales > Pseudomonadaceae > Pseudomonas > Pseudomonas sp. XP2. Next base: position 35,454 of record NZ_JBNRIK010000009.1, on the reverse strand, counting down.
TGGGCACCGGGCTGATTGCAGCGCTGCTTTCGTCACTGATGAACAACCTGCCCAGTGTGCTGATCGGCGCCTTGTCGATCCATGCCAGCGAAGCTCAGGGCGTGGTGCGCGAGGCGATGATCTACGCCAATGTCATCGGCTGCGACCTGGGGCCGAAGATCACCCCGATCGGCAGCCTGGCCACGTTGCTGTGGCTGCATGTGCTGGCGCGCAAAGGGGTGGTGATCGGCTGGGGGTATTACTTCAAGGTCGGCGTACTGCTGACCGTGCCGGTGCTGCTGGTGACCTTGGCGGCCCTGGCACTTTGGTTGAGTGTTTGAGGTTGCCGAGCAGCTGGCTCCAATCCCTGGAGCACAGCTTCAGCCAGCGCAAAACCTCTCGTCAACCAATGCTCAGTTGCCGTCAGCGGTTTCAGCCGTCTTGCGCAAGAAGCCCTGCTGGCCACCGTTGCGGTTTGGCGCGAACCCATTGGCCTGCAGGCTTTCTTCGACGGTGTCGTAGAACACGCCGATCTTGCTGATTTCGCGGGCTTGCCTGGCGGTGGCGATCGGCCGACCGAACTCGCGCGACATGCGCACCAGCTGCTCGATCTGCTGCACCGTGGACATCTTCTCGGTCTGCGCCTGGTTCCACAGGTTGTCCTCGATGCCGCAGCGCACGTGCAGGCCCATGGCGATGCCCATCATGTTGATCGGCAGCACGTTGCGCATCGAGCTTTCCACGGTGAGCACGGCGCCGTCCGGCACGGCCCGCACGATGTTGGCGAGGCTGTAGATGTTCGGCACGTCCATGCCGCCGCCGATGGCCACCCAGTTCATCACCAGCGGGCCTTTGTAGATGCCACGGCGCATCAGGCGCTCGACCGACTCGAAACTGTTCAGGTTGTAGCACTGGAAGGCACTCTGGATACCCGCGGCGCTAAGGCGGCGCACGTGCTCTTCGACCCAGCCGGGCTGCGCGGGCACGGTCATTTCCTTGTAGGCCTCGTACACCGCCGGGTCTTCCATCGAAGTCCCGCGCACATCCTGATAGCCCCAGTGCTCGACCACGTTCATCTGCGAGGTGTTGACCGTCACCGTGACCTGATCGGGCTTGGGATCGAGCTCGGCCAGCATGTGGCGAGTATCGTCGCTCAGCCACTTGGCCGCAGCGCCTTCGGTCTCGGGGGCAAAGCTGATCGAGCCCCCCACCTGGATGATCATTTCCGGTACCGCTTCACGCACACCGGCAATCAACTCGTTGAACTTGGACAGGCGCTTGGAGCCCTTGCCATCCAGCTCGCGCACATGCAGGTGGAGCACCGTGGCACCGGCGTTGTAGCAATCCACGGCCTTCTGTACCTGCTCGGCCATGGTCACCGGGATGTCCTCGGGGAAGTCGGACGGCACCCAGGAAGGCGCATAGGGCGCTGCGGTGATGATCAACGGCTGCTGGTTCTCGGTGAACAGGTGGCCATCAAGGAAGTTCATGGGGTGTTCCTTATATTGGGATTGTTGGAAAGGTGTCGGTACAGACCGACGGCTATTGGGTTTCAGCAATGCATCTCGCGGATCAGCTTCTTGTTGATCTTGCCGACACTGGTCTTGGGGATGTCCGCCACGAAGTGCACCTGGCGCGGAATCGCCCACTTGTTGATCTGGCCACTGTCGACAAACTGCTTCAGGTGCGCTTCGAGCCCTACCTGATCGAGGCTGTCACCCGGCATGCACACCACCAGCGCAATCGGCCGCTCGCCCCAGTGCTCGTCGGGAATGCCCACCACCGCCACGGCATTGACCGCAGCGTGCTGGCTGATCAGGTTCTCCAGCGCCAGCGAGCTGATCCACTCACCCCCGGTCTTGATCACGTCCTTGATGCGGTCCTTGATCTCCAGCACCCCGTGGCGGTCGATCGAGCCCATGTCGCCGGTGTGCAGCCAACCGTCCTGCCACAGTTCGGCACCCTTTTCCGGCTCGTGCAGGTACCCCTGGGTCAGCCACGGCGAACGCACCACGATCTCGCCCAGCGACTCACCGTCGTGGGCCACCTCGACGCCCGCCGCATCAACGATGCGCAGGTCGACCATCGCCACCGGGGCGCCGGTCTTGATCCGCTGAGCCACCTGTTCGCACATGGGCAAGGCTAGGTCTTCGTCGTGCAGGTGGGTCAGGGTCAGCAGCGGGCAGGTTTCCGACATGCCGTAACCGCTGAAGATCAGCATGCCGCGCTCGCTGGCCTGACGCGCCAGGCCGTGGGTAAGCGCGCTGCCGCCGAGCAGGATCTTCCAGCGGCTGAAATCGGTGTGCCGGCCTTGCTCGCTGTCGAGCATCATCTGCAGCAAGGTGGGTACGCAGTGGGAGAACGTCACCCCCTCATCGCGGTACAGGCGCACCAGCTTGTCCGGCTCGTAGCGGCCCGGATACACCTGCTTGATGCCCAGCATCGTGGCCGTGTAGGGCACGCCCCAGGCGTGCACATGGAACATCGGGGTGATCGGCATGTACACGTCGCTGGATCGCAGCAACGGCTGGCCGTCGTAGGCGGCGAAGGTGCCTAACTGGTTCAGGGTGTGCAGCACCAGCTGGCGGTGCGAGAAGTACACCCCCTTGGGGTTGCCGGTGGTGCCGGTGGTGTAGAACAGCGTGGCCACCGACTGCTCGTCGAAGTCCTCGAACTCGGCCTCGGGGCTGGCTGCATCCAGCAGCGCTTCGTACTCGCCGAGCACCGGCAGCGACGTGGCCGCAGCCTCCCGGTCCGTCAGTTGCAGGTAGCCTTTGACCTTGCCCAACTGGCCGTGCAGCTGCTCCAGCAGCGGCACGAAGTCGTCATGCACCAGCACCAGGTCATCCCCGGCGTGGTTCATGGTGTAGGCCACCTGCTCCGGCGACAGGCGAATGTTCACTGTGTGCAGCACCGCGCCAATCATCGGCACGGCGAAGAAGCATTCCAGCGAACGGTGGCTGTCCCAGTCCAGCAGCGCGACGGTGTCACCGGCCTGCACGCCGGCCGCGCGCAGCACGTTGGCCAGGCGCCGCACCCGCTGCTCGAGCTCGCGGTAGGTGTAGCGCAGCGTGTCGGCGTAGACGATCTGCTGGTCCGGCTGGTGTTGCACACCCGACATCAGCAGGCGTTTGATCAGCAAGGGGTAGGCATAGGCGCCGGCTGCCGGCGGCATTATTTTTGTCTTGGCCATGACGTTGGTTCCAGTTTCCATGTTCGAATCGACTAAGAGCTGACTACGCCTGCACCCGCGCTTGCGCGCGTGGTACCTGGGCACTGTCACGGGGCTGTGGTGCGGCTTCGCAATGCGCGGGGGCCGCCGCGACAAAGCGCTTGTCCGGCAGCAGGAAGTGCGACAGGGCCGGGATCAGCAGCAGTGCGCCGAGCATGTTCCAGAGGAACATGAAGGTCAGCAGGATGCCCATGTCGGCCTGGAACTTGATTGGCGACCACGCCCAGGCGACCACGCCGGCAGCCAGGGTGATACCCACCAGCCCGACCACCCGGCCGGTGAAGGCCACGGCGTTCTGGTACGCCTCGCCCAGGGTGCGGCCCTGCCGCTGGTAGTGCAGCTGCACACTGAGCAGGTACAGCGCGTAGTCCACGCCGATGCCGACGCCCAGGGCGATCACCGGCAAGGTGGCCACTTTCACGCCAATGCCCATGGCCACCATCAGCGCTTCGCACAGCACTGAAGTCAGCACCAGAGGCAGCAGCGCCACCAAGGTCGCGCGCCAGCTGCGGAAGGTGATCAGGAAGAACAGCGTGACCGCCAGGTAGACGAACAGCAGCATGGTGCGGTTGGCTTCGCGCACCACGATGTTGGTGGCAGCTTCGATACCGGCGCTGCCGGCGGCCAGCAGAAACTGCCGGTCGGGGCTGCTGTTTTCGCGGGCGAAGCGGTCGGCGATGGCCACCACGTCGTCCAGGGTCTGGGCCTTGTGGTCCTTGAGGTAGGCGATCACCGGCATCATCGAGCAATCGGTGTTGAACAGCTCCGGTGCGTTGACCGAAGCCTGCTGGGCGGCGTAGTTGAGCATGTCCTGGTTGCGCTGCAGGCTGCTCATCTTCGGGTTGCCTTCGAAGGCGCCTGCGGTGATCTGGCGCACGGCGTTGACCAGCGACACTGTGGTCTGCACCCCGGGGTACTGCTGCAACTGCCAGGCCAGGCGGTCGGCGAGGATCAGCGTCTTGTAGCTCAGGCAGCCTTCCGGCGGGGTCTTGATCATCACCGCGAACAGGTCGCTGGACAGCGCGTAGTGGCTGGTGATGTAGGCGTTGTCGCGGTTGTAGCGCGAATCGGCGCGCAGCTCCGGCGCGCCGCTGTCGAGGTCGCCGATCTTCAGCTGCAGGCTCACCCAGAAACCGCCCAGGCCCAGCAACGTGGCTACCAGCAACGCGCCGGTGGCCCACTTGCGCGTGGTAAAGCGGTCGAGGGCGTCCCACAACTTGCCAAAGCCCCGGTGCTCGGCGGCGCGCTGGTCGATACGCAAGGCACGCTCCGACGCCTTGCGGCCAACGCCAACGTAAGACAGCGACACTGGAATCAACAGCAACGAGGTGAAGATCAATACCGCCACGCCGATGCTGGCGGTGATCGCCAGGTCCTTGATCACCGGAATGTCGATCAGCATCAGCACGGCAAAGCCCACGGCGTCCGCCAGCAGCCCCGTAACCCCGGCCACGAACAGGCGGCGGAAGGTATAGCGCGCCGCCACCAGCTTGTGGGTGCCACGGCCGACGTCCTGCATGATGCCGTTCATCTTCTGCGCCGCGTGCGACACGCCGATGGCGAAGATCAGGAACGGCACCAGGATCGAGTACGGGTCGATGGCATAGCCGAGCCAACCGACAATGCCCAACTGCCACACCACCGCCGCCAGGGAGCAGAACACCACCAAGAGGGTACTGCGCACGCAGCGGGTGTACAGGAAGATAATCACCAGCGAGGTGACCACCGCCAGGGCGAAGAACATCATCACCTGGATCAGGCCGTCGATCAGGTCGCCCATCAGCTTGGCAAACCCGATGACCCGCACCTTGTACTTGCCCTCGCCTTCCTTGCCAGACGCGCGCGCCTTGCTGTCGTCGCCGAATTCGTACGTGTCGCGCAACTGCTGTTCGAGCATCTGCGAGAACTGCCGGTAGTCGATACCGCGCCCGGTAGCCAGGTCGTGGTCGAGCAGCGGCACCACCAGCATGCTGGACTTGAAGTCGCTCGCCACCAGGCTGCCGACAATACCGGCACGGTTGATGTTCTGGCGCAGCTGCTCGATGTCGGCCGGTTTGCCCTGGTAGTCATCGGGCATCACCGCGCCACCCTGGAAGCCCTCCTCCGTGACCTCGGTCCAGCGCACGCCTGGGCTCCACAACGACTTCATCCAGGCACGATCGACGCCCTGGGCAAGGAACAGCTCGTCGTTGATCTTTTTCAGCACGTCCAGGTATTCGGGGTCGAAGATATCGCCCTGGGTGTTCTCCACCACCACCCGCACCGAGTTGCCCAGGCCGCGCAGCGACTTGCGGTTGTCCAGGTAGTTCTGGATGTAGGGCTGGCTCTGCGGGATCATTTTCTCGAAGCTGGGCCGCAGTTCCAGGCGAGTGACAGCCACATAGCCGAGCACCAGCGTGGCCAGCACCATGAACAGCATGAACAGCGGGCGATAGTTGAAGATCATGCGTTCGAGCAGGTTGCCGGAACGTGGATCGAAATCCCGCAGGTCGCGGATCACCGGCATGGTGTCTTGCTTGATGTTGGCCATCACGAGGCTCTCTTGGAATACTTGTGGGTCTTAGCGGGCTGGCAGCACGCGCACGCCGCGCTCACCTACCAGCACGGTGCCGTTGCCGTGGGTCTGCAGGGCAGCCGCCACAGGTGCCAGCGGCACCTGCGGTTGCAGGGCGAAGCTCTGACCGCCGTCGTGGCTGCGCAGCACATGCCCGGCCTGGCTGAACAGCCAGTAGTCACCCTGGCTGTCGAGGCTGGCGGCGGTGATGCTCTGGCCCAGCCCGGTGTCCACCTTGGTCCAGCTCTGGCCGCCGTCGAGGCTGCGCGCCACGTGGCCACGCAGGCCGTAGGCAAGCACTTCGCCGGGCTTGCCGAGAATGCCGAACCAGGTGCCCTGGTAAGGGCCAGGCAGGGCGACGAAGCGCTGCTGCCGGGCATTCCACTTAAGCAGCAGGCCCTGTTCGCCGGCCACGTAAAGGTCATCGCCGACCGCCCGGATGGCATTGAGGTGCAGGCCTTGCGGGTTGTCGGTGCGGTCCTGCATCGGCACCCAGCTTTCGCCACCGTCGTCGGTGCGCAGGATCAGGTTGAACACGCCCACCACATAGCCGTGCCGGGTGTCGGTGAACCACACACCCAGAAACGGCTTGTCGGCACCCTCCTGCTCCAGGCGCTGGCCTTCGGCGGCGAACTGCGGCCATTGCGCATCGTCGGGGTGGGCCTGTGCCAAGGCCTGGTAATGGGCCGTGACCAGTGCACCGATCTTCCGGCCATCGAGCTGCACGGCCCAGTTCACACCGCCATCACGACTGTGCAGCACCACGCCATCGTTGCCTGCCGCCCACCCTTCCTGGGGGGTTGGGAACGCCAGGGCATTGAGGTCGGCGCTGACTGGCACGCTGGCCTGGCGCCAGTCCTGGCCCTGATTGTCGGAATACACGATGTGCCCACGGGGCCCCACCGCGACCAGCCGCTCGCCGGCCCGCACCACATCGCGCAGGGCGCTGTGCACCGCTAGCGCGCTAGGCTCGGCCGGCAGGTCCAGCACATCGACATAGGCCGCCTGGGCCACACCGCAGCTGCCGCCCAGGGCGAGCGTGATTGCCAACGCCCACGGCGCATACTTGTTCAAAGAAGCCATGCCACATCCTCTGCAAAACCTGACGGCGGCCACTTGCGGGCCGCCGCCAGACGGGTCATCGGGGTCAGCGAATGCCGGCGCCGGCCAGGGCTTCCGGTGACCACTGCGCCTTGGACAGAGGGGCGATGTACTCGATACCGCCGTGCGGGCCGATCAGGCCGTTGACGTTGTAGGTGCCACCGACCAGGTCGTAGACCACGTGCGGGTTGTTGTTGGGAATCTGCACGTCGTAGCTCTGGGTGAAGAAGCTGAACGAGCCGCGATACAGCTGGCCACGGGCGTCGTACTGGTCAGAAGCCAGTGCAAACCAGCTGTCCTCGTCAAGGTAGAAGCGGCGCTTGGCATAGATGTGGCGGGCATTGCCCTTGAGGGTGCCTTCCACTACCCAGACACGGTGCTTTTCCCAGCGCACCTGGTCGGGCGAGAGGTGGTTCGGCGTGGTCAGGGCCTTCGGGTCGTGGATGTAGGTGAGCTTGTAGGTGTTGTACGGCACGTACATTTCTTTCTTGCCGAGCAGTTGCCAGTCGTATCGGTCCAGCGCACCGTTGAACACGTACACGTCGTCGAAGGTACCGGAGCCTGCGGTGCCTGGGTTGGGTGTGTCGTAGGCCAGGTTCGGCGCCAGCTTCACCCGGCGCTGCCCTGGCAGGTACTGCCAGGCGCGGCGCTCTTGTACCAGCGGGTTGGCGGCGTCCTTGAGCATCATCGACTCACCGGCGCGGCGCGCCGGGCCTTCGAAGTACAGCTTGGTCTGGAAGTAGATGTCCTTGGGTTCGATGACTTTGTTCATGTCTTCGTAGATCGGGTAGGCGTTGTACGCCAGGCCCGTGGTGGCCAGGGCCGCGACACCGGCGGAGTCGACGTTCCAGGAGTCATACTTGGCCTTCTGTGCCACACCCTGGTAGCGCAGCAGGTGGTTCCACATGGCCTCGGCGCCCGACTGCGGGATCGGGAACGGCACGCCGGGCAGCACATTTTCGATGGCCATGCCGTCCTGCAGGGACTTGGCATTGGCGGCATTTTTCAGGGTGTTGTCGAGCAGCACCTTGGGCAACGCCGCAGTGCGGTGGCTCGGGTACACATCGATGTGGAAGCTCGGGAAGCGCTTGGCCAGCTCTACGGTGGTAGCGGTCAGCGAATCCTTGTACTGGTCGACGTTCTTGCCGTCGATCACCAGCAGCGGTTTCTCCGAGGCGAAGGGGTCCGGGCGCAGGGTATCGCCCTGCTTGAAGCTGGCAGGCGGGGTGTTCAGGCCACCCTGGTAGGCCGGGATCGCGCCGTCGGCACTGGCGGCCTTGTCGGCGCCGACCATGGTCAGGTCCTTGCCCAGCCGGGCGACGTCCTGGGCCGGGGCGGCCGCATGGGCACTACCGGCAATAACGACCGCAAGCGAGGCCGACAGCAGGCTATTGAGATACTTCATCGCGTTTCTCCGCTTGTTGTTGTACTAGGAGCTTCAGAAGGTGGTCTTGAACGAGGCCGTGACCATGCCGCGATCTTTCAGCAGCGGTGCAAGCCCAGCCTGCGAAGTGATCTGCCCGGGGATACACTGGTAGCGCCCGTTGGTGCCCGGGGTGTTGTTGTCGGTGCCGGTTTCGCAGGTATCGAACTTGCCGAAGGAGTCGACGTACTTCAGGTCGAACTTGTACTTCTGGTAGACGTCGGCGGCGATCCCGATCGAGTAGCTGCCGGCGTCTTCGTTACCGCCCAGCTGCACGGCCGAGTTGCCCTTGAGGCCAACGTTGTAGGACAGCGGCAGTGTGATATCGACTCCTGGCAGCGCCTGGAACCAGGTCGGGGTGAAGTTGACTGCCAGGGTGTAGGCGTTGGTGGTGACCTTGTCGACGCCTTCGTAGCTGGCGTCGCCCTTGAAGGTTTGCTCGCCCTTGTCGACGCTGACCAGATGGGTCATGGCGCCTTCCACGGCCAGCGACGAAGCGTTCCACAACGGCGTGGCGCCGAACGACACCAAGCCGTTGAGTACCACATGCAAGGTCTTGCCGCGGGCCAGCCCGGTTTCACCGTGGCCTGGCACTTCGCCGATCAGGTTGGTGCCGCCGGCGGTGCCGGTCAGGGCACCGTACAGCGGCCCGTTGATCGTGGTGAAGTTGCTGATCAGCGGCATGTTTTCGCGGTAGTTGACGTCCAGCCCCACGCTCACCGGACCGACGCTCTTGGCCAGGCTGATGCCGTAGATATCGATATCGTCGGCATAGGCCGTCATGTAGCTAGTGCCTTCCAGGCTGCCCGTGTGCAGGTTGGGGGCATTGATCAGCACCGCGGGGGTCGGGTCGGAGGTATTGCGGTAGTAGAAGCCCAGGGTGCCGTCGAGCCATTCCGGGCTCCACTTGGCCATTACACCGAAGTCGCCGCTGTTGTGCGGGCGGATGTCATGCCCGCGGGGTGCGCCATAGAAGGCACCGGCACCGCCGACTGCGTTGGGCACCGGCAGCCAGAAAATGTCGGCACCGTCGCCAAGCATGTCGTAGGCGCCCATGTAGGTGCCCCCTTCAGGCAGGCGCGAGTTTTCGAATTCGAGAAAGTACTGGGCCGCCAGGGTCAGTTCCGGGTTGATCGTGTAGCTCAGCGACAGCTGCTTGCGCGGCAGGAACAGTTCCTTGGTTTCGGTGCCGGGCACGTTGTACAGCTTGGCCAGGTCCAGTGCCGACTGGCCATAGTTGATGCCGTTGGCGGCGTTGAACAAGGTCTCGCCCCAGTACAGCGAGTGCCAGCCGAGCTTGCCGCTCACCATTGACTCGTCACCGATTTCGGTGCTGTAGAACACAAAGGCATCGAGGAATTCGCCAGACGGGCCGTTGTAGTACCGGTCGCTGTAATTGCTCAGGCCATGGCGCCTGGACGGGCCGCCCTGCAGCACAGTGCCAGCCGGCAGGCCACCGGCCGGGCGCGCCAGCACCAGGTTGCCGGCATTGCCCGCCTGGCCGGGAAACGGGTTGGAATTGGAGCCCACGTCGCCATAAGCGTGGTCGTACCAGCTCGCAGCACTGACACGCATGCCCATGTTGCCCTGGTACACCACGTCCAGTTCGGTCAGCAGGTCGACCCGCTGGGTCACCGCGCTGCCGACGCTGAAGTTCTTGTCACCGTCGTTGAGGTTGGCGGTGCGGGCGACCTTGGCGTTCTGGCCCTCGACGCGCTGGCCGTAGCTGAGCTTGGCGGTGTTGTCGAAGCGCACGTTCCAGTCAGGGTCGGCGAGGTCAAGCTGAAATGCCTGGGCAGCCGGCGCGCCGGCGACCAGCACCAGCGTGGCCAACAGATTGCGGCGGTGAAGGCAGAAGAGAACGTTCTTATTGTTGTTCATGCGGTATCTCTGCTTGGGATGTGCAAGGTGCCAGCAACGATCGGGCGCCGGCCTGACCCTGAGTGCGCGTGCCCCGGGCGGTTTAGCGATCGAGTTGCTGGATCAAGGCCTCGGCGTGTGGCCATGGGCCGAAGCCCGAGGCTGGGTTGAGGTGGCCAACGGCGCCGAGATCGACCAGCTCGCTGCCCCACTCGTCGGCCATGCGGGCGACGGCTTCGAAGCTCGCCAGGTGGTCGTTGCTGCTGCCCGCGACCAGGCTGGGGAATGGCAGCCGGCCGCTTCGCAGGGGTGCCCAGCCGTTGGCGCGCAGGCTGTCGGGGGTGGGATAATTGGCCGGCCAATCGGTATCCAGGTCCGGTGGGGCGGCCAGCAAGGCGCCCTTGATCGGGCGTTGGTAGCGGGCGGCCCAGTGCGCCACCATCAGCACACCGGCGCTGTGCGCGACCAGGATCACCGGGCCGTCAATGCTGGCCAGTTCGCGCTCGATCGCTTCGACGCGGGCGCTGCAACTGAGCTTGTCGGTTTCCAGCGGTGGTACCGAGCGCACCTTGCCCAGGCGCGCTTGCAGCAGGGTTTGCCAATGTTCGGGTACATGGTCGCGCAAGCCAGGCACGATCAGCACGGTTGCGGCGGTTTGCAGTTTTTCCACGTCAGGGCCCTTGCTCTGGTCAACTCGGTCGATTGCCGACTGCTTGAAGCCAGAGTAAAGAGTCGCCCTGCCAGCCGCTTTACATTGCGCGTCACGAACTTTTCAGTTGATGACACGGCTGCCGTGCCGCCCGGCCCCGGGCTCCGCTGCTCGGAAATGGCTTTGCATCTGACGACACAACCGCTATAAAAGACCACCCGCCAGCGCAGCGGAAGCTCATCAAGATCACGTGGAAAACAATAAAATGACCGTGCTCGCCCGTGCTGCAACCCTCACCAATTACCTGGAAGTTTCACGCCATCTGGGCCTCAACGGCCATGGCCTGCTGGCTCAGGCCGGCCTCAGTGCATCGCTGCTGGAAACCCCCGATCAACGCATCCCGGTGGCCGCTGCCATCAACGTGCTGGAGGAGTCGGCGCGGCTGAGCGGCTGCGAAGCCTTCGGCCTGCGCATGGCCGAACTCCGCCAGTTGTCGGACTTTGGCCAGGTCAGCCTGCTGATCAGCCATCAGCACTCGCTGCGCGACGCCCTGCAGGTGATCGTGCAGTACCGCCACCTGCTCAACAACGCACTGGCCATCCACATCGAGGAAATCGGCAAGACGGTGATCATCCGCCAGGAGGTCATCACTGACCAGCCGATGCACAGCCGCCAGGCTATCGAGCTGGCCATCGGCGTGATGCACCGCTTCTGCTCGGCGCTACTGGGCTCGCACTGGCACCCGATCAGCGCCAACTTCACCCACGCCGCCCCCGCTGACCTGGCCATCCACCGGCGCATCTTCGGCTGCAAACTGGAGTTCAACACCGACTTCAATGGCATCGTCTGCTCGGCATCCGACCTGGACACCGCCAACCCCCAGGCCAACGAAGGCATGGCGCGGCTGGCGCAACGTTATGTGGGGTTGCTGCAGGACGAAAACCTGCCATCACTGACGCTGGAAGTGCGCAAGGCGATCTTCCTGCTGATGCCCATGGGCCGCGCCACCATCGAGCACATCGCCCAGACCCAGGGCATGAACGTGCGCACCTTGCAGCGGCGCCTGGAAGAAGAAGGCGCGACCTTCAGCGAGCTGGTCAACGGCGTACGCCGCGACCTGGTGGTGCGCTACCTGGAAAGCCCTGGCTATTCGCTGGGGCGCATCGCCGACATGCTCGGTTATTCCATGCACAGCTCGTTCACCCGCTGGTTCATCAACCAGTTCGGCCAGCCGCCAGCCACCTGGCGTGCGCAGCATGAGCCGCACACACAAACCAGACGCAACCGCAGCGCCGCCCAGGCGACCACCAGCGCACGCTGACGGCCCTGGGCCTCTGGGCTACAGGCCGACGTGCATCAGGCCCAGCACCAGCAGCACCAGGAACACCGTCTCGCCCACCATCAGCAAAATCGGCTTGATGCCTACGGCGGCCAGCTCCTTGAGCTGGGTTTTCATGCCCAGGGCTGCGATCGATACCACCAGGCACCCACGCGACAGTTCGTTGATACTGCCCTGCACCGCCAGCGGCACCCAGCCGGTGCTGTTGACGCAGGCAAGGATCATGAAGCCGACCGCGAACCATGGCAGCAACGGCGGGCGCTTGCCGGTACTGTCGATACCCTGGCGACGCGCGATCATGGCCGCGACGACGATCACCGGCACCAGCATGGCCACGCGCATCAGCTTGACCACCGTGGCGGTATCACCGGTTTCGGTGGACATGCTGTAGCCGGCCCCCACCACCTGCGCCACATCATGGATGGTGGCGCCGAGGAACACGCCGGCGGCTTGCGGCGACAGGCCCAGGGCATTGGCGATCATCGGGTAGAGGATCATCGCCAGGGTCGACAGCGCCGACACGCCGATCACCGTGAACAGCGTCGCCCGTTCCTTCTGCGGGTGGCTGGGCAGCGCAGCAGCCAGCGCCAGCGCCGCCGAAGCACCGCAGATCGCCGTGGCGCCGCCTGTCAGCATGCCGAACAGGCGCTGGAAGCCCATGGCCTTGGCCGCCACCATCGACACGCCGATGGTCACCACCACCAGGATCACCACCAGCGCCACCGCCTTCCAGCCAAGGCCAGCCATCTGCTCCAGGGTGATGCGCATCCCCAGCAGCGCGACGCCCAGGCGCAGCACGCTGCGCGCGGTAAACTCGATGCCGGCCTTGCACTTGCCGTCCGCGCTCAGAAAGTTCAGCGCCAGCCCCAGCAACAGGGCGAACAGCATCACCGGCGCGCCGTAGTGTTCGGCCAGGAAACTCGCCGCACCCGCGGCGATCAGGCTGACGATCAGGCCCGGGGCCAGGTCGCGCACCCGGTTGTTGACCCAGGCAAACGCCAGCGTGCTCATGCCTCTCTCTCCGCCAGGCCCGACACCGCCAGATGCATGGCCTCCAGCAAGGCCTCGGCCGGCTGCGCACCAACCACTTGCAGCCGGTCATCGAAAACGAAGCACGGCACGCCACGGCCGGCGATGTCGGCGCCGGCACTGACGAACGGCAGGCCATCGCCACGCACGCTGCCGGCCAGGGCCTCGGGGGCAAAGCCGCACTGCTCGGCGATGCACAACAGCGTAGCGCGGTCGCCCAGGTCTTCACCCTGCTTGAAATACGCAGCCAGTAACCGCTCCAGCAGTGCCTCTACCTGTGCTTCATTGCCCAGCTCACTGGCGTGAAGCAACAAGCGATGGGCGTCGGCGGTATTGGGCATGCGCTCGATGCGGCTGAATTCGATCTGCTCGCCGACGGCGCTGGCCGCTTCGCGCACCTGGGCCTGACGTTGCCGCACGGCCTGATCGCTGCCCAGGCGTCGCCGGTAAAACTCGGCGAACGGCTGGCCGTCAAATGGCAGCTCAGGCAACAGTTGCACGCCCTGCCAGGCCAGGTTGACCTCGACCTCTGGCTGCGCTGCCTTGAACTGCACCAGGGCGGCTTGCAATTGCCGGCGGCCTATCAAGCACCACGGGCAGATAAAATCGAAGTACACATCAATCGACAACAAACGCTTCACGAACGGGCCTCCAGTTCTGGCTGAACAGGTGCCTGGGCGGTTTCACCGAGCTGCAGGCGCGCCATGTCCAGGTGATAGTGACGCTTGGCATAAATGAACACCGCTGCTGCGCCGATGCTGATCAACGGCACCAGCTGGAATGCCGACTGCAAGCCGATCAGGTCAGACACCTTGCCGGTGATCAGCGGGCCGGTGGCCAACCCGAGCAGGTTGTTGCACAAGGTCAGCGTGGCAAACGCGGTGCCGTAGCACCGTGTAGTGGGTGAGGTTGGCGACCATGGCGCTGGACGGGCCATTGGTGCCGGCGGCGATCATCATGCCCAGGCAAATCAGCACCAGTTGCGGCATGCCCGGCGGCAAGGCAAAGGCCACTGACAGCAGCACACAACTGCCCAGGCAGTAGGCGATGGCCAGGCTGATTTTGTGGTCCGGGCGCTTGCGCCCCATGCGGTCGCAAAGCATGCCGCACAGCACGATGCCCACCCCGCTGCACAGCACGATAATCGCAGCCACGGCGCCGGCGCGGTCAGTGCTCATGGCGTAGTAGCGGTTCAGGTAGCTGGGGAACCACACGATCACCGTGCCACCGACGAACAACTGCAAACCGCTGCCGACATAGGCGCTGATGACCGAGCGGCTTGAATACAGGGTACGCAGTGGCCGCATTGCCTTGAGCGCAGCCTTGTCGGGCGTTGCCGCCAGGCCTTTGGGGGCAATGCGCGCCTCGCGCACGATGAGCGGATACAGCAGCGCCAGCGCCAAACCAAAGAAGGCCATGCCGGCGAATGCCCAGCGCCACCCCAGGTGCTGGGCCATCACACCGCCCAGGCCCATGCCCAGTACCGAACCGAACATGCCACCGGCCATGAACGAGCCGGCCAGGGTGGCGCGCATCTCACGCGGGAACACCGCCACCACCACGGCAATACCGACGCTGCCGTAGGCCGCCTCGCCGACACCAACCAGAAAGCGTGCGATGAACATCTGCTGGTAGTTTTCCGCCAGGGCGCAACCCAAGGTCGCCAGGCTCCACATCACGGCCATGAACGTCAGGCTCTTGATCCGGCCAATGCGGTCGGCCAGCAACGACAGGGGGAAGGTCAGCAAACCGACCATCAGCGCGACGATGCCGCTGAGCAGCCCCAGCTGGCTGTCGCTGAGCTGCCATTCCTGCTTGAGCAGCGGGAATACGGCGTTGAGCACTTGCCGCGACATGTAGTCGGAAATCAGCAGGCCGAAGGTCAGGGCGAAAACGATCCAGGCGTAGCGCCGTGGAATGCCGAGCGAAGTATCAGTGCCTGGTTCTGCCGCACTGGCGTGATAGGTGGCCATGCTGCCTCCTCGGATATCTGAGTTTTATTGTTGTTATTGCTTACAGGCTATCGCGTAGCGATTGGGGCCGCATTGCGGCCCCAACGTGTCTGGCGGGTCAGAAAGTCGCATCCCCCATGATCCCGGCGCGCTCCATCTTGCGGTGGCAGGCGGGGTAATCCATGACGGCGTAATGCTGGGTACTGCGGTTGTCCCAGATGGCAATGCTGTTGGGCTTCCAGCGCCAGCGCACCTGGTACTCGGGGATGTAGGCCTGGCTGATCAGGTAGCGCAGCAATTCGCCCGCGCCGGGGTTGGCGTCCTGGCCGAAACGCACGCGCTCGGGGGTGTGGTAGTTGCTGAAATGGGTGGCGAAGGCGTTGACGAACAGCACCTTCTCGCCGGTTTCCGGGTGGGTACGCACCACCGGATGCTCGGCATCGGGAAAGAGGGCCTTGAGGGCAAGGCGCTTTTCGATCGGCATGGCGGCGCCGAAGCTGGCCTCGATGCTGTGCCGGGCACGCAGGCCCTCGATGCGCGACTTGATCTCGGTAGGCAGGTTGTCGTAGGCCAGCACCATGTTGGTCCACAGGGTGTCGCCGCCCACCGCAGGGCTTTCCACGCAGCGCAGCACGCACCCCATCGGCGGTGCTTCACGCCAGGTGGCATCGGTGTGCCAGGCATTTTCATAGCGGTCTACCGGCGTTTCCGGCGATTTGTAGATCCGCACCAGGCCGGGGTGGTCCGGGTCGCTGCCGACCACGGGGTGGTCCTCCAGCTCGCCAAAGCGGCGGGCGAACGCCACGTGGTCGGCGCGGCTGATGTCCTGGTCGCGCAGGAACAGCACCCGGTGCTTGAGCAACTGGGCACGGACCTCTGCAAACAGGCCGTCATCATGAATCGCATCGGCCAGCCTGACGCCAAGCAGTTCAGCACCGATGGCGCAGGTCAATTGTTCGACTTGCATGGCAGTGCCCTCCTCAGATGACGAAGATCGACGAACCGGTGGTCTTGCGCGACTCCAGATCACGGTGCGCCTGAACTGCGTCCTGCAAGGCGTAGTGCTGGTTGATCTCGATCTTGATGCGGCCACTGGCCACATGGCCGAACAGCTCGCCTGCCAGGGCGGCTTTCTCAGCCGGGTCGGCGATATAGTCGGCCAGTGCCGGGCGGGTCAGGAACAACGAGCCCTTCATCGCCAGGATCTGCGGGTCGAACGGTTCGATGGTGCCAGAAGCGGTGCCCACGCAGACCATCAGGCCACGGCGCTTGAGCGAGTCCAGCGAGCCCATGAAGGTAGTGCGCCCGACGCTGTCGAACACCACGTTGACGCCAACCCCATCGGTCAGCTCGCGCACGCGCTTGGCCACGTCTTCGTGGCTGTAGTTGATGGTGTGGTCGCAACCATGGGCACGCGCCAATTCGGCCTTGGCGTCGGTGGACACGGTACCGATCACGGTCAGCCCCAGCAGCTTGGCCCACTGCGAGACGATCAAGCCGACACCACCCGCAGCGGCGTGCAGCAGGATGCTGTCACCCGGTTTGAAGTCGTACAGGCGACGCATCAGGTACGAGGCCGTGAGGCCGCGCATGGTCATGGCCGCGGCCGTTTCGAACGCGATGGTTTCCGGCAGCTTGATCAGCGGCGCGGCAGGGATCAGGCGCTCGGTGCTGTAGGCGCCGAGGGTATTCATGAAGCCGGTGTAGGTCACCCGGTCGCCGACCGCTACGTCGCTGACACCCTCGCCCACCGCCTGGACCACGCCGGACGCTTCCACGCCCATGCCGTTGGCCAGCGGGATCGGGTAGGTGCCGTTGCGGAAATAGGTGTCGGCGTAGTTCAAGCCGACCGCCACGTGCCGCAGGCGCACCTGCCCAGGGCCCGGTTCGCCGACTTCGACGTCTTCGTAGCGCAGGACCTCAGGCCCTCCGGTTTCGTAGAAACGTACCGCTTTGGCCATGCCAATCTCCCTTCTTGTAGTTTTTGTTGAACAGCAACATGCGTCTTGAAGGGCAATTTAGGCCGTTGCGCAATACGCCGCTTATCATCGGACGACAACGGTTTTTCAGTTCATGACAGCGCCCCCGGTTTCAGTGCCGGGGCGCGGCTGGCATGGCTCAGAACGCCGAAATACCGCCATCCACGGCGATCGCCTGGCCGGTCATGTAGCTGTTTTCACGGGCGCACAGCATCAGCATGGCCGCCACGATTTCGTCGGGGGTACCCAGGCGCTTCATCGGCGAGCCCTGGGCGAGAAACGCCTGTTCCTCGCCCACATCGCTCCCGGTAACCATGGGCGTGGCGCTGTAGAACGGGCACAGCGCATTGACGCGGATGCCTCGGCGGGCGTATTCGACCGCTGCGGTTCGGGTCAGCCCGACCACCGCATGCTTGGCCGCCGCATAGGCGGCCAGCTTGGGCGCCGCATAGGCGGCCAGCTTGGGCGCACCGCCGAGCCCGGCCATGGAGGCGATGTTGAGGATCACCCCGCCGCCTTGCGGCAACATCTGGCGCAGTTGTTGTTGCATGCAGAAGAAGACGCCCTTGGTGTTGACCGCGTGGCTGCGGTCCAGCTCTTCTTCGGTGGTGTCGACGAAGCGCTTCATCGGCGTAAGTATCCCGGCGTTGTTCACCCCCACATCGAGGCGGCCGAAGGTGGCCATGGCCGCGTCCACCAGCGCCTTGACCTGCACCTCACGGGTCACGTCGCACGGCACCGCCAGCACTGTGGCGCCGGCCTCGCGCACGGTGCCGGCCACCCGCTCCAGGCCCGTCACGTTGCGGTCGCCGAGCACCAGGTGGGCGCCCAACCCGGCCAGGCGCTCGGCCAACAATGCGCCAAAACCGCTGGCGGCGCCGGTGATCATCACCACCTGGTTGCGATAGCTGTCCAGGTTCATCCGGCCACCCCCGGCGCGGTACGGGCGAGGATCTTCTTCGCCAGGCTCATGCGGTGCACTTCGTTGGGGCCGTCATAGATGCGGAAACTGCGCGCATCGCGGAAAATCCGCTCGACGATCGACTCGCCGGTAACGCCCTGCCCGCCGAGCACCTGCACACAACGGTCGATCACCCGCCAGATGGCCTCGGAGCTGAGCACCTTGGCCATGCTCGACTCGAAGTTGCCGCGCTTGCCCTGGTCCAGTACCCAGGCGCAGTGCCAGATCGACAGGCGCGTGGTGTGCAGGTCCATATCGTTGTCGGCGAGCATGAAGCCTACGCCCTGATGCTCGCCCAGCGGCTTGCCGAACGATACCCGGTGGTTGGCGTAGCGGCAGGCTTCGTCATGGGCACGACGGGCCTGGCCGAGCCAGCGCATGCAATGAGTCAGGCGCGCCGGGGCCAGGCGCACCTGGGCGTAACGGAAACCTTTGCCCACTTCGCCCAGCACATCGCTGGCGGGAATGCGCAGGTTGTCGAAGCGCAGCACCGCATGGCCGCCGGCGAAACAGCTGTCGAGCGAGTCCATCATGCGCTCGAGGATGAAACCGGGGCGGTCGGTGTCGGTGAGGAACATGGTCGCGCTGCCGTCTTCCATGCGCGCCATGATGATTGCCACTTGCGCGCCTTCGGCACCGGTGATGAACCACTTCTGGCCGTTGATGATGTAGTCGTCGCCGTCGCGTACGGCCTGGGTGGTGAGCATCGAAGGATCGGAGCCGGCGCCCGGGCTTGGCTCGGTCATGGCGAAGCAGGAGCGGATCCGGCCCTGCACCAGCGGCTTGAGCCAGCGGTCTTTTTGCGCAGGCGTTGCCACTTGTTCCATCAGGTGTATGTTGCCTTCGTCGGGGGCATGGATGTTCAGGGCTACCGGCCCAAGCGGCGAATAGCCGGCCTCTTCAAAGATGATCGCCTTCTCGATGTGGCTCAGTCCCAGCCCGCCCATCTCACGCGAGGCATGCGGAGTCAGCAGGCCGTGTTCACGGGCGCGCTCGATCAGCACCTGGCGCAGCTCGGGCGACGGACCGTGGGGGGTCTGGCGCCGGTCGCGCTCCAGGGGGATGACGACGTCAGCGACGAACTGCCGTACTTTGGCTTGCAGGGCAGTCAACTCGGCAGACAGGGCGAAATGCATGGCGGTATTCCTTAGCAGGGTCATCAGGGTCAGGCGAGCAGGCGACGTGGGTCGATGGAGGCGTGCACATGCTCCATGACGGTCTGGTCGATCGTTGCCTTGGCAGGGTCGTAGGCTGAGTAGTTGAGGGTGCGGATGTAGGCACGCAGCGCCTGCGGGCCCGCCATGTCGATGTCGACGATGTTCAGGCAGGCCGGGTCTTGCTCGAAGGCAGCCAAGGCACCAAGGCCGGCGCCGCAGGCCCAGGCCAGAAGAATGCGGTTGACCGCATCGTGGCTGACCAGCAGCAGCGCGTTCCAGTCAGGTGCTTCCAGCAACTGCTGGAAGCTGCCCAGCACGCGTTGCTGGAACGCGGCCCAAGGCTCACCGCGCAAAAAGGCTGCGTCGGGGTGATCGGCGAGCTGGTAGGCCTGGGCCACTTCACGGTGCAGGTATTCACGGGGGATTTCCCGCAAGCGGCCGGCACGGATCTCACGAAACCCGGCGTGCTCTTCCACAGGCTGGACGCGGCCGCCCAGGAGCTGGTCGAGGGTTTGCCGGGTGCGCGGGTAGTCTGAGCACACGGCGCGGTCGAATGGCGTGTGCGCCAGCACCTGCCCCAGCGCCTGGGCCTGGGCTACGCCATTGGCCGACAACGCCACGCTGCGCGGGTCGAGGGGACGGCCGCTGGTGTCGAAGTAGTCGACATGGCCATGGCGGACCAGGTAGCAGCGGCGGCGGCGCACCGGCTGGGCAGGCTGTTCAGTCATGGGCCAATACCTTGGGGTTGGTGATGCTCAGTTGTGCACGATTGATGGTGCGCAGTGCCGCCAGCAGGTGGGCGCGGGGCTCGCCGGCCTGGTCGAAGGCACCCAAGCGAATACGCTGGGCGAGTTCGCTGCGGGCTTGCTCGAGCGAGGCCTGGCCTTGCACCAACCCGGCCATGGCCTGGCGTTCGATGTCGGCACAGGCCGCACCCTGGGCAGCCTCGCGGCTGGCGATCAGCAAGGCGCTGGCCACCATCCGCGCCTCGTAGTGCAAGTGTGCCGGCAATGCGGGCAACAACTGTCTGAGCAGGGCGTCACGCGCCGTCAGCAGCAAGTCCTGGGCATCGGGCGGGTTCATGCGCGGCCTCCTTGGGTGAGCAACAGCAGTTCCTGTTCGAGCTCGCTGACCATGCGCCCGGTCAGCGCCAGTTCCAGCGAGCGTTGCTGGCCTGAGGCATGGCGTTCGGCCTGCTGCAGGGCGATCACCGCCCAGCGCAGGTGGGCCATGACCTGCCAGAAACGCAGCGTTTCGCTGTCCAGGTCGAGTGGCGAGACGCTGCGGTAGCCGGCGAGCAGGTCGTCCAGGCGGCCGATGCCGCCCGCCGCCAGGTCCGGCCGGGCAAACCGCCAGCAGCGTGCGGTGAACCAGCCCAGGTCTTCGCGGGGGTCGCCCCAACCGGCAAATTCCCAGTCCAGCACGCCGCAGAGCTCACCTTCCTCGACCATGTAGTTGCCTGTGCGGTAGTCGCGGTGGATCAGGCAAGTGGCAAGGGGGGCAGGCTTGTTCAGCTCGCACCAGCGCAGGCCCCATTCGATGATCGGGTGGCTACCCGGCAAGGCATCGAGGAACAGGCGGTACTGGTCGACGCTGGCCTGCACGGCATCGGCCACCGGTGCAGGCAGGAACGCCAGCGCCGCTTGCGGCGGGCGCAGCTGGTGCAAGCGTGCGAGGTTGGCCCCAAGCGCCCGGCACAGCCCCGGGTCGCCCTCGGGGGCGCCTTGGCTGCTGGTCAAGTGGTGGCCGCCAGCGTGGCCGGCCAGGGCCTGCATGATGAAGAAATCGCGCCCGATCACTTGTGGCATCTGGCACAGCCACAGTGGCTCGGGCACCTTCACACCCACTTGGTGAGCGGCGCTGAGCACGGCGAACTCCTGCGCGCGGCTCATGCTGGCGGCCACGGCGGAAGCCGCATCGGTACGCAGTACCCAACGTTGCGGCACACCGGCAACCTCGGCCTTGATCAACCAGTTCTCCTGGATGGCGCCACCCGACAATCGCTCGCTATGGGTAATGCGCACCGGCTGGCCGTGAAGGCGCTCCTGTAAATAGGCAGACAGCACCTCATGGGCGTCTGCGACGTCGATGCGAGCACTGGATTGCTGCGCTAAATGACTGCTTGGCATGGTCGGTCCAACTCACTGTTCACGAGTGCCGTGGCTCTAAGCAAGATGGTTGCCAGCTTCCTATGAATTAAATATTCGCTTAAAAATCAATAAGTTGTATCTAATCTTTCAGCGCACTCAACGCCATTCAAATCAGACTTGAACAGCGCCATTGCACAGCTGAAACCGCCGTTCAATTCTGCACAGCAAGCCACTGCCCTCCCCCAGCAGAATTTCCCCGCGCCGGGCGTGCGCTCGGCTAGGATGTCTGGCCAAACCGATGGAACCTGCTAGCCATGCATCTTCCCGCGCTCAAACCGAACCAGCTTCGCCCGCCCGCCGAGCCGACCAGGGGGGTGGTGCGAGCGCGGCTGCTCGACCAGTTGGCCAACGCCCTGGACGAAGGCAGCGTCGTGCTCCTGCAAGCACCGCTGGGCTATGGCAAGAGCACACTGCTTGGCCAGTTCACCCGCAGCCTGGCCGGGCCTTGGGCATGGCTGCGCCTGACCCGCGCCGAGAACCAGCCACCGGCCCTGCTGCTGCACCTGCACGCTGCGCTGCAACTGCCTGCGCAACAACGCGATACACCGCAGGCCGAGCACCTGTGGAGCCTGATTCTGGCCGACCTGGAGGCGCGCCAGGCGCCGCTGACGCTGCTGCTCGACGACCTGCACCTGCTCAACGCCGCGCCCGCCTGGCAGTACCTGGACACGCTGCTGCATGACCCGCCGCCTGCGCTGCGCCTGGTCGCCGCCAGCGAAGGACCGCCCCCGCTGCCGCTGGCCCACTTGCGCCGCGAGGGTCGGTTGATTGTGCTGGGCGCCCGTGACCTGGCCCTGGACAGCGAAGAGACGCGCCAGTTGGCACAGGCCCGGGACGTCAACCTGGGCAGCGATGCGCTGTACCAGCTGCGCGCCGGCAGCGAAGGCTGGCTTAGCGGTGTGCTGTTCTGGTTCGAGGCCTACCGCGAGGCGCTGCACAGCACCGGCCAGGCCCCTGCTGACCTGCGCCCGATCACCCGCCAGGCCTATGCCCATGCCCGGCAGTTTCTCGAAGAAGAACGGCTGCAGCGCTTGCCCGTGCCGTTGCGGATATTTCTGGAACACACCGCCGTGGCCCAGGTGTTTGATGCAGGCCTTGCCAGCGAACTGGCCGCCGATGCCGATGTGCCCGCCGCGCTGCGCCAGCTGCAGCGCCTGGACCTGATCATCGAAGTCCCCCAGGGCAGCCACGCCGAGTACCGCTACCACCCAGCCCTGCGCAACAGCCTCTACCAACGCCTGGAACAACGCGACCCCCAACGCCTGCGCCAGCTGCACCGCCAGGCTGCCAGCTGGCTGCTGGCCCAGCGCCGCTACACCGAGGCGATCTACCAGTTCGGCCGGGCACGCGACCTGGATGCCGTGCTCAACATCGTCGACCGGCACGGTTTCGAGCTGCTGCGCGAGGGCAAGGTCAACACCCTGGTCGATGTGCTCGACGAGGTCGCTGGCCACGCTGGCAACGACAGCTTCACCTTGGCGGTGACCGAGGCCTCCACGGTGATGGTCACCAACGATATCGCCCAGGCCTGCCAGTGCCTGCACCAGCTACACGCCTTGCAGCGCCGCCAGGCAGTGCCGCGCCACCCCGAGCGGGTGCAGCAGACGGTAATGTTCTTGCGCAGCCGCCTGGCCTACCTGGGCGGCAACCTGGGGCACGCCCTGGCCCTCGCGGCGCGGGCACTGCAGCGGTTTCCCCAGCACAACGCAGCGCGCTCGGTGCTGTATTTCGACCGCGCCAACTGCCTGGCGGCGCTCGGCCAACTGGAGCAGGCCCACACCGAAGGCAGCCGCGCCCTACGCGAGCTGCAGGGCTTTGGCCTGAGCGGCTACACCAACCTGCTGCAACTGTTGCTGGCGCAGATCGAACTGGCCCAGGGTGCCAACGATGCTGCCTGGGCGCGCCTGCAAGGCATGGCCGAGCTGCCTGCCGCCGGCAGTTCGGGGCGCTTCTATGAACTGTTCCGCCACCTGGGCAAAGGCCTGGCACTGCTGCAAGCCAACCGCCTGGCCCAGGCACGCCAAGCCCTGGCCCAGGCCGAGGTGCTGGCACTGGGCTTCCCCCACAGCGCTGCGCTGCCCTGGGTGTTTCACCACCAGGCATGCCTGCACTGGGCGCTGGGCGAGACCGGCCAGGCCAGGGCACGCTGGGCAGAGGTACGCCGGCTGGCCCGCCAAAACCGTTTGCTTACCCTCTACCGCCAGGCCGGCGCCTGGCTCGCGCGCCTGGCCTTGCGCGACAATGACCAGGACTACCTGCCCGACTGGCTCGACCAATGGCACTGGTGCCGGCGCCAATATGGCGAGCAACTCTTACCGGAAGAGTGGCTTGCCTATGCCTGGGTGCAACGCCACCTCGGCCAGCGCGACAAGGCCTGGCAGATCCAGCAGAGCTTGCAGGCTCAAGCGCAGGCCCAAGGCAACCGCCGCCTGCTGGTCGACGCACTGCTGCTCCACGCTGCCCTGCTACAGGACCGTGGTGCCCGCGACGACGCCCTGCTCAGCCTCGAACAGGCGCTGCAACTGGCCTGCACCTACGGCTTCGGCCAACTGCTGCAGTATGAAGGTGACGTCTGCCTGGAGGCCCTGCGCCAACTGCTGCTGCCCCAGGTGCGCCAACGCCTGGGCCTGCAGGCCCCAGCGCCCTTGCGCGAGCACCTGAATGCCCTGTTCCGGCCATTGCTGGCAAACAAGGAAAACGTGGAAAGCGCCCTGATCGTGCCGCTCTCGCGCCGTGAGCTGGAAGTGTTGCAGCGCATGGCCCGCGGGCAGAGCAACGGGCAGATCGCCGAGGCGATGTTCATCAGCCTTAGCACGGTCAAGACCCACATCAACAACCTGTTCCGCAAGCTCGACGTGGCCGACCGCGACAGCGCCCTGTGTTCGGCGCGCGAACTGCAACTGCTGGGCTGACCTCCACCTGGCCCTCGCCGCGATTCCACCCGCCATTCCACCCGGGGGGTGGACGCGGTGTCCGGGCCTGCCTGTTACAACATGCCGAGTCCACCCAGCCAGGAGTTCGGCATGCCCAGCTACACCGCCCCATTGCGCGATATCACCTTTGTTGCCCAGGAGCTGCTCGGCCTGAGCCGCCACTACCAACAACTGACTGGCTGTGAAGCCCCGGACGCGGCTACCTTCGCCGCCATCGTCGAAGAAGGTGCCAAATTCGCCGAACAGCAGCTGGCCCCGCTCAACGCCGTGGGCGACCAGCACGGCTGCCAGTGGCAGGACGGCAAGGTCACCACCCCGCCCGGCTTTGCCGATGCCTACAAACGCTTCGCCGACAACGGCTGGCTGGGCCTGGACAAGAACCCGGCCTTCGGTGGCCAGGGCCTGCCGCCGTCGCTGGGGTTCGTCAACTACGAGATGGTGTGCAGCGTCAACCACGCCTGGGGCATGTACGGCAACCTCGCCGGAGGCGCCATCAGCACCCTCAGCGAGCACGCTGACGAAGCCCTGCAGCAGCGCTTGCTGCCACCGATGATCGCCGGCCGCTGGGGCGGCACCATGTGCCTGACCGAAGCCCACTGTGGTTCGGACCTCGGCCTGCTGCGTACCAGCGCCAAGCCTCAAACCGACGGCACCTACCAGGTCAGCGGCAGCAAGATGTTCATCTCCGCCGGTGAGCACGACATGACCGAAAATATTATCCACCTGGTGCTGGCGCGCATCGAAGGCGCGCCGGCGGGGGTCAAAGGCATTTCGCTGTTCGCCGTGCCGAAGATCCAGGTCGATGCCCAAGGCCAGCTTGGCGCGCCCAACGGTGTGAGCTGCGGCTCCATCGAACACAAGATGGGCATCCACGGCAACGCTACCTGCGTGCTCAACTTCGACAGCGCCACAGGCTACCTGCTGGGCGAGGCCAACCGTGGCCTGAACGCCATGTTCACCTACATCAACGAGTCGCGCCTGGCGGTGTCCCAGCAGGCCCAGGCTCACGCCGAAGCGTCGTTCCAGGGTGCCTTGGCCTATGCCCGGGACCGCGTGCAGATGCGCGCCACACCCCGCCTGCGCAGTGACCAGCCAGCCGACCCGATCATCGGCCATGCCGATGTACGGCGCATGCTGCTGACCCAAAAAGCCTTTGCCGAAGGTGGCCGCATGCTTGCCTACACCTGCGCCAAGGGCGTCGACCAGTTGCACCACGGCGCCAGCGCCGGCGTGGGGGGGGCGGCGGCACGCCGCCTCGCGCTGCTCACGCCGATTGCCAAAGGCTTCCTCACCGAAACCGGCAACGAGGCCGCGCAACTGGGTATTCAGGTATTCGGTGGCCACGGCTACATCCGCGAGTGGGGCATGGAGCAGATTGCACGCGACGTGCGCATCACCGCGATCTACGAAGGTACCAACACCATCCAGGGCCTCGACCTGCTGACCCGCAAGGTGCTCGCCGATGGTGGCGAAGCCCTGGGCGAACTGCTCAGTGAAATCGAAGACTTCACCCAGAGCACAAGTGCCCCGACCCACCTGGCCCAGGCCCTGCTCAAGCAAGTGATTGCCTGGCGCGAAGTCAGTGCCTGGCTGAGTGACGCCAGCGCAGGCGATGCCAACCTGATCGGCGCCAGCGCCTACGACTACCTGATGCTCAGCGGTTACACCCTGCTCGGCTACCTCTGGCTGCGCGCTGCGTGTGTGGCCGAACGGGCACTGGCTGCCGGCAGCAACGAGGCGGCCTTCTACCAAGGCAAGCGCGAGACCGCGCGCTTCTACCTGCCACGCCTGCTGCCACGCGCCAACCTGCACGAAACGCTGATTCGCACCGGTAGCAACAACCTGATGGACATCAGCGAGGCCGCATTCGCCCGCTGATACCAGCGCGCCGGTCAAAACCCCGGCAAGCGGCGCTTTACCCTGTGGGAGCGGGCTTGCCCGCGAAGAAAACACCGCGGTGCATGGCACCGGCTTCGCCGGTGTTCGCGGGCGAGCCCGCTCCCACCGGGTCGGGCGTGCGCCCACGGCCCACTAACAGGAAGGTTACCCCATGCAACTCATCGACTATCGCCGCGAAAACCAACTGGCCCTGATCGGCCTGCGCCACGCGCCGGTCAACGCCCTTGGCCATGACTTGCGCCAGGCACTGATGCAGGCCTGCAGCCGGGCCGCTGCTGACCCCGAAGTGCAGGCCATTATCCTGCACGGTGAGCAACTGCCGTTCAGTGCCGGTGCCGACATCAGCGAGTTCGGCAGCCCACGCACCTGGGAGGCGCCGGCACTGCCCGAACTCCTCGATGCCCTGACCCGCATCGAAAAACCCCTGATTGCCGCCATCGACGGGGTGGCCCTGGGCGGCGGCCTGGAACTGGCCCTGGCTTGCAGCCATCGTCTGGCTACCGCCACCGCACGCCTGGGGCTTCCCGAAGTCCGCCTGGGCCTGCTGCCCGGTGCTGGCGGCACCCAG
This sequence comes from Pseudomonas sp. XP2, assembly GCF_053557975.1. Classification (NCBI taxonomy): domain Bacteria; kingdom Pseudomonadati; phylum Pseudomonadota; class Gammaproteobacteria; order Pseudomonadales; family Pseudomonadaceae; genus Pseudomonas; species Pseudomonas sp. XP2. The sequence goes on along the minus strand of NZ_JBNRIK010000009.1, from coordinate 8,689 downwards.
CGCCTGCCGCGCCTTATCGGCGTGGCCCCGGCGTTGGAGATGATGCTCAGCGGCGACCTGATCGATGGCCGCCAGGGCCTTGCCCTGGGTCTGATCGATCGCCTGGTCGAAAGCCGGCAGGACTTACTCGAAGCAGCCTGCACTTTGGCTCGCGAGCAACTGGCCCAACCGGCCCTGCCAAGCGCCCCTGCAACACCTTTGGCCGACGGCCTGGAAAGCGACTTCTTCGCCAGCCGCGAGGCACAGCTGATCGCCCGCAAGCCCGGCCAGACTGCGCCCCTGCGCGTGCTCGCCGCGGTCCGCGCCGCCTGCGAGATGCCCCTGGCCGAGGGCCTGGCCCGCGAGCAGGTACTGTTCCGCGAAGCCCTGCAAGACCCACAGGCCACCGCCCTGCGCCACCAGTTCTTCGCCGAGCGCGAGGCGCTGCGCGTACCCGGCATCGACGCCAGCACGGCGCTGCGCAGCATTGACCGGGTGGCGGTGATCGGCGCCGGCACCATGGGCGCCGGCATCGCCATGAACTTTATCAACGCCGGTATCCCGGTACGCCTGCTGGAGCTCAAGCCCGAAGCGCTGGACCGGGGCCTGGCGCAGATCCGCAAGACCTACGAAGGCAGCATCAAGCGCGGCAAGCTTGGCGCCGAGCAGCTCGATCAACGTATGAACCTGCTGCAAGGCACCCTCGACTACGCCGACCTGGCCGACGCCGACCTGGTGATCGAGGCGGTGTTCGAGGACCTGTCGATCAAGCAGCAGGTGTTCCGCACCCTGGACCGGGTGTGCAAGGCGGGCGCGATTCTCGCCAGCAACACCTCGACCCTTGACGTCGACCGCATCGCCGCCTGTACCCGCCGACCGCAGGACGTGGTCGGCCTGCATTTCTTCAGCCCGGCGAACGTCATGCGCCTGCTCGAAGTGGTGCGCGGCCGGCTGACGGCGCCCGACGTGCTGGCCACCACGTTGCAGGTCGCCAAGCGCATCGGCAAATTGCCGGTGGTCTCGGGCGTGTGCTTTGGCTTCATCGGCAACCGCATGCTCGAACCCTATGCCCGCGAAGCCCACCGCCTGGTGCTTGAAGGCGCCTCGCCAGCCCAGGTGGACAAGGTCCTCACCGGCCTGGGCCTGGCCATGGGCGTGTTCGCCATGTACGACCTGGCCGGCATTGATGTCGGCTACCTGGTGCGCCAGGCACGGCGCAGTGAAATCGCCCACGACCCGAGCTACTTCCGCCTGGCCGACGAACTCTACAGCCTGGGCCGCTACGGCCAGAAGAGCGGGCGCGGGTTCTACCGCTACGAAGGCCGCGAACGCATCGAAGACCCGGAAGTGGAGCAGATTGCGGTGCAACTGGCGGCCAGGCTGGGCATCACCCGGCGCACCATCAGCGACGCCGAAATCCACGACCGCTGCCTGTTCATGCTGATCAACGAGGGCCTGCAGGTGCTCGATGAAGGCATTGCCCTGCGCAGTGGCGACATCGACCTGGTGTGGACCAACGGCTACGGCTTCCCGGCCTGGCGTGGGGGCCCACTGCACTATGCCCGCGAGCTCGGCCTGGACAACGTGCTGGCGGGCATCGAGCAACAGCGCGAAGCGCTCGGCGCCTATGGCCACATGTGGCTACAGCCAGCCCCGTTGCTGCGGCGCCTGGCTTCCAGTGCGAAGTTGCGCACGGCCAGCCTATGAGCCGTTCTCCCCTGTTCATCAAGGAACCCCGGACATGAAAGAAGCCGTCATTCTCTCCACCGCCCGTACCCCGATCGGCAAGGCCTTTCGCGGCGCGCTGAACAACACCCGCTCGCCGAGCCTGGCCGCGCAGGCCATCCAGGCGGCGGTGGTCCGCGCCAGCATCGCCGGTGATGAAATCGAAGACCTGGTAATGGGTACCGCGATGCCCTCCGGCACCGCTGGCTGGAACCTGGGCCGCATGAGCGCGCTGGCTGCCGGCCTGCCGGTGTCGGTCAGCGGCCAGACCCTGGACCGCCAGTGCGCCTCCGGGCTGATGGCAATCGCCACCGCCGCCAAACAGATCATGGTCGATGGCATGCAGGTGACCGTCGGCGCCGGCCAGGAAAACATCAGCGCGGTACAGGCGCGTAACCTGGAATGGGCATTGGCCGAGCAGGACAGCCGCGTGATTCAACGTGTCCCACATGCCTACATGCCGATGCTGCAGACTGCCGAGCACGTGGCCAAGCGCTATGGCATCAGCCGCGACGCCCAGGACGCCTACGCCCTACAGTCACAGCTGCGCACCGCCGCCGCCCAGCGCAACGGGTTGTTCGAGACCGAAATCGTGCCCGTGACAGCGCAGCAGTTGATCAAAGACAAGCAGACCGGCGAGGTCAGTTACCGCGAGGTGACCCTGACGCAGGACGAAGGCAACCGCCCGCAGACACGCCTGGAGGACCTGACCGGCTTGAAACCCGTGCTCGAAGGCGGCTGCATCACCGCCGGCAATGCCAGCCAGCTGTCCGACGGTGCCAGCGCCTGCGTACTGATGAACGCGCGCCTGGCCGAGCAGCGCAACCTTGAGCCGCTGGGCCTTTACCGGGGCATCGCGGTGGCCGGCCTGGCCCCGGAAGAGATGGGCATTGGCCCGGTATACGCCGTGCCGCGCCTGCTCAAGCAGCATGGGCTGAAGGTGGGCGACATCGGCCTGTGGGAACTCAACGAAGCGTTCGCCTGCCAGGTGCTGTATTGCCGCGACAAGCTGGGTATCGACCCCGCGCGGCTGAACGTCAACGGCGGCGCCATCGCCATCGGCCATCCCTATGGCATGAGCGGTGCGCGGATGGTCGGGCATGCCTTGCTCGAAGGCAAACGGCGCGGGGAGCGGTTCGTGGTTGTGACCATGTGCGTGGGCGGTGGCATGGGTGCCGCCGGCCTGTTCGAAGTACTTTGACCAAGGGCCGACAGCATGCTTGCAAACACATTTTCCTTGACTGGCAAGACCGTGCTGGTCACCGGGGCCTCCAGCGGCCTGGGCGCGCATTTCGCACGCCTGGCCCAGGCTGCTGGCGCCCGGGTGGTGCTGGCAGCGCGCAGGGTCGAGCGCCTGCAGGCGCTGGCCGAAGCACTGCAGGCCAACGGCGGTGAAGCACTTGCCGTGGCACTGGACGTGACCCGCCGCGACAGCGTCGAGCAGGCCTTCGACCAAGCCGAGGCACGCTTTGGCGTGGTCGACGTGATCATCAACAATGCCGGTATCGGCGACCCCGGGCGCTTTCTCGATATGAGGGAGCAGGACTGGCAACGCATGCTCTCGACCAACCTCGACGGTGTGTTTCATGTTGCCCAGTGCGCAGCCCAGCGCCTGGTCAAGGCCGGGCAGCCAGGCAGCATCGTCAACATCGCCTCGATCCTCGGCCTGCGGGTCGGCAGCGGCCTGAGCCACTACTGCACGGCCAAGGCCGCCGTGGTGCAACTGACCAAGGCCATGGCACTGGAGCTGGCCCGCTACCGGATCCGCGTCAATGCCATTGCCCCAGGCTACTTCAGGACCGAGATGAACGAAGACTACTTCGACAGCGAGGACGGTCAGGGTTACATCAAAAACCACGTGCCGATGCGCCGCCTGGGGCAACTGCACGAACTGGACGGCCCTTTGCTGTTGCTGGCCAGTGATGCCGGCGCATTCATGACCGGCAGCATCGTGGCCGTGGATGGCGGGCACCTGGTAAACCCTCTGTAATGCCCCAATTGCTGTAGACAAGGAGCCTGTATGCCCGTCACCGCTTACCTGCCCCGCGTGGTTGCGCTGGTTACCCACCTGCATCGCCCCGCCGCTCCCAGCCGCATGGCGCAACTGATCGAGCAAGTAAGCGCCGACTACCGGCAACAAGCCCGTATAGAGGTCATCGAAACCAGCCTGGCCGACCTGCTGCCACTGGCGCGCAAGCTGGAAAGCCACCAGCAGGCAGACGTCATTCTGTGTTCCGGGGCTGCCGCCGATTACTTGCGACATCACCTGATTACCTCGGTGCGAACCCTGCACCTGGGCGAGTTCGACCTGATCCGTGCCCTGGTGCAGGCCCGCGACCGGGCCAGCCGGGTGGGTATCCTCAGTTTCGCCCAGCCGTACCCGGAACTGGCGGCGATGCAGGCGCTGTTCACCCTGCAGATTCGCGAACACACCTACACCAGCCTGGAGCAGGCCCGGGATCAGGTCGAACGCTTGGTCGCGGATGGCTTCGAGGTGATCATCGGCTCGCCAACGGTATGCCAGTTGGCCGACGCCGCGGGTGCCCAAGGCGTGCTGGCGCTGGATGCCGAAAGCCTGCGCCATACATTCGACAGCCTGGTGACCCTGAGTGCCAAGGCTGGTGAGCCCCCCACACACCGCCTGCCACGGCGCGGCCGTGAACAGCCCGATGCGCGCCCGTTCAAGGCGCGCCATCGCTTCGAGCAACTGCTCGGTGACGCGCCGGCATTTCGCGCCATCCTGAGCCTGGCTCAGCGCTACGCACAGGCCGACGCCACGGTGCTGATCACCGGCGAGAGTGGTACCGGCAAGGAGTTGCTGGCGCAAAGCATGCACCACGCCAGCCCGCGCCAACAGGGGCCGTTCGTGGCGATCAACTGTGCGGCGCTGCCCGAGTCGCTGCTTGAAAGTGAACTGTTCGGCTACGAGGACGGTGCCTTCACCGGTTCGCGCAAAGGCGGCAAGCCCGGCCTGATCGAGCTGGCGCACACCGGCACCTTGTTCCTCGACGAAATAGGTGACATGCCGGTGGCCCTGCAAACCCGCCTGCTGCGGGTGCTGCAGGAGCGCGAGGTGCTGCGTTTGGGCGCCTGCCAGCCGAAGGCAGTGGATATCCGGGTGATTGCCGCCACCCATTGCGACCTGCCCGCGCGCATCGCCGACCAGCGCTTTCGCCAGGACCTGTATTACCGCCTGAATATCCTGCGCCTGGCCGTACCGCCGCTACGCGAGCGGATCGCAGACATCGTGCCGCTGTTCAATGCCCTGCTTGCGCGCCACTGCCGAGCCAGGGGCTTGCCGCCTTCAAGTGACGAGCACGTGCAGCACATTCTGCCATTGATGCTGCGCCACCCTTGGCCGGGCAACATGCGTGAGCTGGAGAACATCGCTGAGCGCGCGGCCTTGTGCCTGAGTCCGCAGGGCCACGATGACAAGGTCGACTTGGCCACGTTGTTCCCGGAGTTCTTCGAGGCCGGCGCGGCTGCAGCGGCGAAGCTGCCCCATGCCGCCACCGACAACCTGCGTAGCCTGGGCAAAGCAGCCGAAACGGCCCATGCGCGTCAGGTGCTGGCTTGCTGCGACGGCGACATGGACGAGGCCGCGCGGCGCCTGGGGGTCAGCCGCAGCACCGTCTGGCGGCGGGTGCGCAGCTTGGCCTGACCGGTCGTGGTTCCGGTTTGCATCCTGCGCGTGGGCTCCTACAGTTTGAACGTAGCAACGCTGACGAGACCCCAGATGCGCAGCAATGAAGAAAGCGGCGCCGTTAATGCCAGCCGAACCTTGCCAAAGATCCCGCGCAGTGTCTGGGCGCTGGGCTTCGTGTCGATGTTCATGGACATTTCCTCGGAGATGATCCACGCTCTGCTGCCACTGTACATGGTCACCGTGCTCGGCACTTCGGTGGTTGCTGTGGGCGTTATCGAAGGTATCGCCGAGGCAACCGCCTCGATCACCAAAGTGTTTTCCGGCGCGCTCAGCGACCGGCTGGGCAAGCGCAAGCTGCTGACCGTGCTCGGCTACGGCTTGGGCGCGCTGACCAAGCCAGTATTCCCCATGGCCTCCGGGCTGGAGTGGCTGATCGCAGCACGTTTCGTCGACCGGGTCGGCAAAGGCATACGTGGGGCGCCGCGTGATGCGTTGGTGGCTGATGTCACGCCCCCCGAGTTGCGTGGTGCCGCCTTTGGCCTGCGTCAGGCGCTGGATACGGTTGGCGCTTTCCTCGGGCCATTGCTGGCGATCGTGCTGATGTGGCTGACCGCGAGCCACTTCCAGAGGGTGTTCTGGGTGTCGGTGATCCCGGCGTTGGTGGCGGTGTACATCCTCATCGCCTTCGTGCACGAACCTGAAACGCCTGCCACGACACCGCCCGTGCGCGCACCGCTGGCGGTGCACGAACGGGTACGCCTGGGCCCGGCCTACTGGCGGCTGATCGGCCTGGCCACCTTGTTCACCCTTGCCCGCTTCAGCGAGGCCTTCCTGCTACTGCGCGCCCAGGACATGGGCCTGGCGCCAATGTGGGCGCCTGCGGTGCTGGTGCTGATGGCGCTGGCCTACTCGGTGTCGGCCTACCCTGCCGGGGTAATGTCGGACCGTCTGGGGCGCCGCGGCGTGCTGATGACGGGGCTGGGGCTGCTGATCGCCGCCGACCTGTTGCTGGCCCTGCTGTCTGGCTGGGCGGGGCTGGCCTTGGGGGTTGCCGCCTGGGGCCTGCACCTGGGCTTCACCCAAGGCATCTTCGCGGCCATGATCGCCGACAGCGCACCGGCCAACCTGCGCGGGACCGCCTTCGGCCTGTTCAACCTGCTGACCGGGGTGGCACTGCTGACGGCCAGCGTGGTGGCAGGGTTGTTGTGGGATGGTGCGGGGTTCCAGGCAACCTTCCTGGTCGGCGCAGGGCTTGCCAGCACCACCCTGGTGGGGGTGATGCTGTTACGTTGAGCATACCGGACTAGGCCAACGCCGGCTCCTGCTTGAGCAACGACCAGCCCCCGTGCCCATCCACCTCCAGCCGGTGAGTATGGAACCCCGCCAGTGTGCTGCGATGGCCAACACTGACCAGCAGCGCACCCGGCATTTCCGTGCGCAGCAGCGAATACAGGGCGTGCTCGAGCCCTTCGTCCATCGCCGAAGTGGACTCATCGAGGAACACTACCTGAGGCCGGTTGAACAGCACCCGTGCGAACGCCAGGCGCTGCTGCTCGCCCACCGAGAGAATATGCGACCAGTCGCAACTGACCTCCAGCCGCTCCGCCAGATGAGCCAGGTTGACCTGGCGCAAGGCCTGTTGCATACGTCCTTCGTCCTCGGGCTTGCTGGCTGCCGGGTAGGCGATGACCGCCCGCAAGTCGCCCAGCGGCAGGTAGGGGCGCTGCGACAGGAACAACGCCTGATGGCCTGGCGGGCGCCTGACCTTACCTTCAGCGTAAGGCCAAAGGCCCGCCAGGGCTCGCAGCAGGGTAGTTTTACCACTGCCCGACGGGCCCTTGATCAACAATGCCTGACCGGCGTGCAGGCTCAGGCCAAGGTCAGCGACAAGGGCATGCCCGTCTGGCCGCAGCACCTGCAGATCAATGATTTCCAGCCCATGCTGCTGAGCCTCGAGGGTGACACGCGGCAAGGCGCTCGCCTGCTGGTTGGCATCAAGAAAACCGGTCAGACGGTCGAGGGTGGCCCGGTATTGAGCGAACGCATCGTAAGATTCGCGGAAGAACGACAATGAATCCTGCACCTGGCCAAAGGCCTGGGCGGTCTGCATCACGTCACCCAACTTGATCGCACCGCTGAAGAAGCGTGGCGCCTGGAGTATAAACGGGAACACCACGGCAACCTGGCTAACACCCAGGTTGAAACCACTGAATTTCAGGTTCCGGAACACCAGCGCCCAGGCATTGACGATCAAGGCGCCAAAGCGGCCCAGTAACGTGCCACGCTCCACCGAGGCGCCTTGGTAGAAGGCAATGTTCTCGGCATTCTCGCGCAGGCGCATCAGCGCATAGCGAAAGTTGGCGGTGAGTTTTTCATTGAGGAAGTTCAGACGGATCAACGGGCGCCCCAGGCGGAAGGCAATCCAGGTGGCAACGATGACATACAGGTACACGGCAAACACCATCGCCCGGGGGACTTCCACACCAGCAACCGCCAGCGGTGCCGACAGCGACCAGAGGATCCCGGTGAAGGCCACCAGCGACACCAGTGCACTGACAGCACCCAAGGCCAGGGTGACCGAGTTGGTGACAAATGCATTGGCATCCAGTTCGATACGCTGGTCAGGGTTGTCCACCGGCTCGGCCAGAAACTGACCACGGTAGTAGGCATCGCCATGCATCCAGTCGTGGGTCAGACGCTCGGTGAGCCAGACCCGCCAACGAATGCTGAATGCCTGGGTTACATAGAAGGTGAACAGCGAACGCAGTACATGGATGGTGGCCAGTACGGCAAAGACGCCGAGCATGTACCAGAAAGCGGATTGATCCAGGCCTTGCAAGGCACTGTAGAAGCCGTTGTACCAGAACGAGAACAGTACGTTGAGGCGCACCGAGAACAGCGTCAACACCAGCAACAGCGCAAACACCAGCAGTGGTCGCCAACTGCGCCTGAAACTGAAGTAGGGCCCGGCAAGCTGCCAGAACTGGCTGCCCCAGCGCGTGCAACGTACAGCCAGTGTCGCGGCAGCGGTAAAGCAGACAAGGGTGATGAACGAAGCGATTGCCAGCCATCGCAGGCTCTCTTGCAGGGCCTGGTGCCAGTTCATGTCCATGGTGAGTATCCGTGCTGAGTATTTCCGCGAGCGTAGCATTGCCCTACGTTTCATCAGGCATAGATGACGTACATTTCATGATCCTGACCTGTTGCCACAGACCCTGCAGGAGCGGCCTTGTGTCGCGATCGGCGACTTACCACAGACCCCTGTAGGAGCAGCCTTGTGCTGCAAAGAGGCCATTGCAGCCGAAGATAATCTTTAGCCTTACCGGCCTCTTCGCAGCA
>NZ_JBNRIK010000008.1:192333-212702 GCF_053557975.1 Pseudomonas sp. XP2 | reverse complement strand
GTCGTTCCGATGTCGCTGGAAGTGGGGCGCATTATAAGGGGATTCAGAAGGGCGTCAACCTTTAATTTCAAGAAACTGAAATATAAGCAGGAAGCACCCTAGAAAGGCCACCAGGTGTCCGCCACAACACATTCAGCGCCTATGAGATCGAGCGCCCCCCGATCTTGCAGCCGCTGAAGACCCCAAGGCGAACACCCAAAAAAACAAAGCGGGGAGGCCTTTCGGCCCCCCCGCTTCTATATAGCTACACCTGCAATCGCTCACTCAGCCTTGAGGGTAACCCGTGCAAACGACTTCTTGCCCGCTTGGCACACATGGGTCGCGCCCAGCGCAAACACGAAGTCACGATCCACGGCCGCACCGTCGACTTTAACAGCGCCGCCACTCAGCAGGTCCCGCGCCTGAGCCGAGTTCTTTACCAGGCCAGCCCGGTTCAGCACGGCAGCAATCGGCAAGTTTTCCGCTGCAACCACTTCGACTTCCGGCAGGTCTTCCGGCAACTCACCTTCTTTCATGCGGTTACCAGCACCACGGTGAGCGTTGGCCGCTGCCTCCTCACCATGGAAACGCGCAACGATCTCTTCGGCCAGCTTGATCTTGATGTCGCGCGGGTTGGCACCCTTGGCAACATCGGCACGGAACTGCTCGATCTCTTCCATCGAACGGAAGCTCAGCAGCTCGAAGTAACGCCACATCAAAGTATCCGGGATAGATACCAGCTTGCTGTACATCACCCCCGGCGCTTCCTGAATACCTACATAGTTGCCCAGCGACTTGGACATTTTCTTCACACCGTCGAGGCCTTCGAGCAACGGCATGGTCACGATGTTCTGCGCTTCCTGACCATAGGCGCGTTGCAGCTCGCGCCCCATCAGCAGGTTGAACTTCTGATCGGTACCACCCAGCTCGACGTCCGCCTTCAGCGCCACCGAGTCATAGCCCTGCACCAGGGGGTAGAGGAACTCGTGAATAGCGATCGGCTGGTTGGTGGTGTAACGCTTGTCGAAGTCATCGCGCTCAAGCATGCGCGCCACGGTGTACTGCGACGCCAGGCGAATGAAGTCGGCCGGGGTCAGCTTGTCCATCCAGGTGGAGTTGAACGCGACCTCGGTCTTGGCCGGGTCGAGAATCTTGAACACCTGCTGCTTATAGGTCTCGGCGTTGTCCAGCACTTGCTCACGGGTCAGCGGTGGGCGCGTGGCGCTCTTGCCGCTGGGGTCACCGATCATGCCGGTGAAGTCACCGATCAGGAAGATGACTTGATGGCCCAGCTCCTGGAACTGACGCAGCTTGTTGATCAGCACCGTGTGACCCAGGTGCAGGTCAGGCGCAGTCGGGTCAAAGCCGGCCTTGATGCGCAGAGGCTGGCCGCGCTTGAGCTTCTCTACCAGTTCCGACTCGACCAGTACTTCTTCCGCGCCGCGCTTTATAAGCGCCAGCTGCTCTTCAACCGACTTCATAGACAAACCCGCAAGGCTCAGATTCAGGGGGAGCCAACCATACAAGATCGGCCGTCAAATACAAGTTTCGCAAAGGAATGTGACCCGGGCACGGGCTCGCGGCGTCTACGCGCCCTTGCGTGAAAATGGATTTGGTTATATTTTATACAGTTATTTCATCTTCATCATGTCATTCATCTTTTCCATTTCACTTTTTCAAAGTCACCTTACCCATGACCAACGAACCGCCTAAAGCGCCCCCGCTTTATCCGAAAAGCCATCTGTTGGCCGCCAGCGGCATTGCCGCCCTGCTCAGTCTGGCTCTGCTGGTATTCCCCTCCAGCGAAGTGGAAGCCAAGAAAACCACCCTCAACCTCGAGCTGGAGAGCCCGGCCGAGCAGCTGAAAGACGAATCCCGTGCTGCCCCCCTGGTGCAGGCAGAAAGTGAGCAAGGTTCGCCCTTCGCCCAGATCGAAGAAGCAGCCCCCAAGACCCAAACGGCCGAGCAGCCAGCCCCTGCCACCGAACCCGCCGCCGAAGCAGCCAAGCAGCCTGGCCACCGCGAAGTCACCGTGGCACGTGGCGACACCCTGTCCACCCTGTTCGCCAAGGTCGGCCTGCCGGCCAATGCGGTACACGACCTGCTGGCCAGTAACAAGCAGGCCAAGCAGTTCAGCCAGCTCAAACACGGCCAGGTACTGCAGTTCGAGCTCGACAAGGATGGCCAGCTCGCCAGCCTGCACAGCAAGGTCAGCAATCTCGAGACCATTCGGCTGACGAAGTCCGCCAAGGGCTACACCTTCAACCGTGAAATCAGCAAACCCGTAGTTCGTACTGCCTATGCCCACGGCGTGATCAAGAGCTCGCTATCGGCTTCGGCCCAGCGCGCCGGTCTCTCCCACAGCATGACCATGGACATGGCCCGGGTGCTGGGTTACGACATCGACTTCGCTCAGGATATTCGCCCAGGCGATGAGTTCGATGTGGTCTACGAGCAGAAGGTCATGGACGGCAAGGTGGTCGGCACCGGCAACATCCTGTCCGCCCGCTTCACCAACCGCGGCAAGACCTACACCGCCGTGCGCTACACCAACAAGCAGGGCAACACCACTTACTACACTGCCGACGGCAACAGCCTGCGCAAGGCCTTCATCCGTACGCCGGTGGACTTTGCCCGTATCAGTTCGCGCTTTTCCGCCGGCCGCAAGCACCCCATCCTGAACAAGATCCGCGCGCACAAAGGCGTCGACTACGCCGCCCCGCGCGGTACGCCAATCAAGGCTGCCGGTGACGGCCGCATCGAACTGGCTGGGCGCCGTGGCGGTTACGGCAACACCGTGATCATCCAGCACGGCAACCGCTACAAGACGCTGTACGGGCACATGCAGGGCTTTGCCAAAGGCATCAAGACTGGCAGTTCGGTAAAGCAGGGCCAGATCATCGGTTACATCGGCACCACCGGCCTGTCTACCGGGCCCCACCTGCACTATGAGTTCCAGGTCAACGGTGTGCACGTCGATCCGCTGAGCCAGAAAGTGCCAATGGCTGATCCAATCGCCAAGAACGAGCGCCAGCGCTTCCTGCAGCAGAGCCAGCCCCTGATTGCCCGTATGGATCAGGAAAAGGCCACCCTGCTCGCAGCGAACAAGCGCTAAGCCCATGGCGCTCTACCTGGGGGTAATGTCCGGCACCAGCCTTGATGGCCTTGACATTGCCTTGATCGAACAAGGCGAGCAGCTTGAACTGCTCGCCACCCATTACCTGCCCATGCCCGGCGACCTGCGCCAGGAACTGCTTGCCCTGTGCAGCAGCGGCCCTGACGAAATAGCCCGCGCGGCGCTGGCCGAAAACCGCTGGGCCAGCCTGGCAGGCGAAGGTATACGCCAACTGCTTGCCCGCCAAGGACTGGGGGCCGAGGCCATCCGCGCCATCGGCAGCCACGGCCAGACTATCCGCCACGAGCCCGCACGCGGTTTTACCGTGCAAATCGGCAACCCGGCGCTGCTCGCCGAGCTAACGGGTATCCGCGTGGTTGCCGATTTCCGCCGGCGCGATGTGGCTGCCGGAGGCCAAGGTGCGCCGCTGGTTCCGGCCTTCCACGAAACCCTGTTCGGCCACCTGGGCCAGCGTCTGGCAATCCTGAATGTGGGCGGCTTCAGCAACCTCAGCCTGATCGAGCAGGACAAGCCGGTCCACGGCTTCGACTGCGGTCCGGGTAACGTGCTGCTGGATGCCTGGATAGAGCGCAAGCGCGGCCAGGCCTACGATGCCGATGGTGCCTGGGCGGCCTCGGGCGTGGTACAGGGGGGCTTGCTGAGTGCGATGCTGGCCGACCCGTTCTTTGCGGGTAGCGGCCCGAAGAGCACAGGCCGCGAAGTGTTCAACCTGCCTTGGCTGGATGGCCACCTGGCAGGCCTGCCCGCTTACCCGGACGAGGATGTACAGGCGACATTGCTGGAGCTTACCGCTCGCAGCATCATCGACTCGCTGAGCAATGCCCAGCAAGGCACCGAAGCGTTGCTGGTGTGCGGTGGCGGCGCACGTAACGGTGCCCTCATGGCCCGCCTCGGCCAACTGCTGCCCAAGGCCCGTGTCACCAGTACCGGCGCCCATGGCGTAGACCCTGACTGGGTCGAGGCCATGGCCTTTGCCTGGCTGGCCCACTGCTGCCTCGAAGGCATCAGCGCCAACCGGCCAAGCGTGACGGCGGCCAAGGGTTTGCGGGTACTGGGCGCAATCTACCCGGCCTAACTGCTACACCAGAAAGCAAAACGCCGCGCAATTGCGCGGCGTTTTCGTAGAGCCAGATCTCAGATCGAGAACGAGGACCCGCAACCGCACGTAGTGGCAGCGTTCGGGTTCTTGATCACAAAGCGCGACCCCTCCAGGCCTTCCTGATAGTCCACCTCAGCGCCAGCCAGATACTGGAAGCTCATCGGGTCGACCACCAGCGACACGCCTTCGCGCTCGACGATGGTGTCATCTTCGGCCACATCTTCATCGAAAGTGAAACCGTACTGGAAGCCCGAGCAGCCGCCACCGGTCACGAACACCCGCAGTTTCAGACGTTCATTGCCTTCCTCATTGACCAGGTTCTTCACTTTCTGGGCCGCCCCATGGGTGAATTCCAGACCGGTAGGGGTGAAGGTTTCGACGCTCATGTTGACTCTCCCGGCGCAGTTGCCGCCTTAAAACTCGATGACGCGCATTATCCGCTTTCCCGAGAAAATTGGTCAAGAATTGTGCGGCTTTAGTCGCGACTGACAAAATGGCCCGCGCAAGGCGGGCCATTTCGATCGCAGTTCGCTTACGGTAGCAAGCCTGCGTGGGACAGGCCCATCCGCTCATCCAGGCCGAACAGGATGTTCAGGTTCTGTACCGCCTGGCCGGAGGCTCCCTTGACCAGGTTGTCGATCACCGACAGCACCACCACCAAGTCACCACCCTGCGGACGATGAACGGCAATGCGGCAGACGTTGGCGCCGCGCACACTGCGGGTTTCCGGGTGGCTGCCAGCTGGCATCACATCGACGAACGGTTCGTCGGCGTAGCGCTTCTCGAACAGCGCCTGCAGGTCGACCGAGGTGTCGACAACATTCGCGTACAGGGTGGCGTGGATGCCACGGATCATTGGCGTCAGGTGCGGCACGAAGGTCAGGCCGATGTCCTTGCCAGCAGCCAGGCGCAGGCCCTGGCTGATTTCCGGCAGGTGACGATGGCCCTTGACCGCATAGGCCTTCATGCTTTCGCCGGCCTCGCAGAACAGCGAACCCACTGCCGCACCACGACCGGCACCGCTGACACCCGACTTGCAGTCGGCAATCAGGCGCGACGGGTCGGCCAGGCCCGCCTCCAGCAGCGGCAGGAAGCCCAGCTGGGTGGCGGTAGGGTAGCAACCCGGTACGGCGATCAGGCGCGCCTGGCGAATCTTCTCGCGGTTGACTTCAGGCAGGCCATACACGGCGTCCTTGAGCAGCTCTGGCGCACCGTGCGGCTGACCATACCACTTGCCCCACTCGGTGGCATCCTGCAGGCGGAAGTCGGCCGAGAGGTCGATCACCTTGGTGCCGGCCGCCAGCAGTTCACCGGCCAAAGCATGGGCAACACCGTGCGGGGTAGCGAAGAACACCACATCACAGGCAGCCAGCGCCTTGCTGTCCGGCACGCTGAACGCCAGCCCGTCATAGTGGCCGCGCAGGTTCGGGTACATGTCCGCCACCGCCACGCCCGCCTCGGAGCGCGAAGTGATGACCGCCACTTCGGCCTGTGGATGCTGTGCCAGCAGACGCAACAGTTCGACGCCGGTGTAACCCGTGCCGCCGACGATACCGACCTTGATCATAACGCTTGCCCCTTATCAACGAGCCGTCTGGAAAGCGCACGATGATAGGGGCGTGAAGCGCCTGTAACAACTCTTCGGGTGACCCTTCGGGCGCTTGACCACTACTATCTGACGACCGTGAATACCTGAAGGAACTCCCTCCATGCTTTACCTATGGATCAAAGCGCTGCATATCGTCAGCGTGGTCTGCTGGTTCGCCGGCCTGTTCTACCTGCCGCGGCTGTTCGTCTACCACGCCCAGAGCCAGGACAGCATCAGCCAGGAACGCTTCGTGACCATGGAACGCAAGCTGTACCGGGGCATCATGAACCCGGCGATGATCGCCACCTACGTGTTCGGCGCATGGATGCTCTACCTCACGCCCGGCTGGCTGAGCCAGGGCTGGCTGCATGCCAAGTTGACCCTGGTCATCCTGCTGACCGGCTACCATCACATGTGCGGTGCCCAACGCAAACGCTTCGCCAGCGGCAACAACACCCGCAGCCACGTCTACTATCGCTGGTTCAACGAAGTGCCCGTGCTGTTCCTGCTGGGCATCGTAATTCTGGTGGTGGTCAAACCGTTCTGACATAGCCACCCGCTCAAGGAGCCTTGCCATGTCGCTACCTGCCTCGCTCGAACAACGCCTGCGCTTGCCTGTTGTCGCAGCGCCGATGTTCTTGATCTCCAACCCCAAACTGGTACTGGCGTGCTGCGCCAGCGGCGTAGTGGGTAGTTTCCCGGCCCTGAACCAGCGCGACAGCGCCGGCTTCAAGGCCTGGCTGGAGGAAATCGAGGCAGGCCTGGCGCTATTGGAGGCGCCAGCCCCCTATGCGGTCAACCTGATCGTCCATCCGACCAACCCACGCCTGCAGGCCGACCTGGCTTTGTGCGTGGAGCATCGCGTGCCGATCGTCATCACCAGCCTGGGGGCGGTCAAGGAAGTGGTCGATGCCGTGCATGGCTACGGCGGCCTGGTGTTCCACGATGTCACCACTCGCCGCCATGCCGAGAAGGCCGCGCAAGCGGGTGCCGATGGCTTGATCGCCGTGGCTGCCGGCGCGGGCGGGCATGCAGGCACCTGGAGCCCTTTCGCCCTGGCCGCAGAGATTCGCCAGTTCTTCGACAAGACCCTGCTGCTGGCCGGCTGCCTCAACCATGGCCACGAAATCCTCGCCGCACAATTGCTGGGCGCCGACCTGGCCTACATGGGTACGCGCTTCATCGCCACCGCAGAAAGCCAGGCCCAGGATGCCTACAAGCAGATGCTACTCGCTGCCCACGCCGCCGACATCATTCACACCCCGGCAGTGTCCGGCATACCTGCCAGCTTCCTGCGTTCAAGCCTGGAGCAGGCTGGCTACGACATGAACGCCCTCAAGGGCGGCCACGAGCAAGGCAAGCTCAAACCTATCGACGACGAAGCGAAGGCCTGGAAGACCGTATGGTCGGCGGGCCAGGGTGTCGGCGAAATCCATGATCTGCCCAGCGCCAGTGCATTGATCGAACGGCTCCACAGTGAGTACCGGGAAGCCCTGGATCGCTGCCAGATTCTGCGCGCCCGCACCTTGTAGCAAAACGCAACACCTTACCCGGCCAAGCTGTACACTAGGCGCCCTCTTTCGCCCCCAGGAGCCTTGCATGACCCGTTACGCCATGATCACTGGTGCTTCCAGCGGCTTGGGCCTGGCCCTGGCGGAAGCGCTGGCACGGCGCGGGCGCAACCTGATCCTGGTGGCACGTCAGCGGGAAACGCTGGAACCCGTGGCCCTTGAGTTGACCCAACGCTTTGGTGTCGAGGTGCTGTTCCGCGCCTGCGACCTCAGCCAGCCGCTGCGCCTTTCTGGCTTCGTACTGGAACTGGAAGAAGGCGAACGGCGTATCGACCTGCTGGTCAACTGTGCCGGCTTGCGTACCTACGGGCCGTTCCTGGCCCATGAGTGGGCCGACGAGCAGGATCTGCTGGAGGTCAACGTTCTGGCCCTGAGCCGCCTGTGCCACGCCATCGGCAACCTGATGGCCGTGCAGGGTGGCGGCCAGATCCTCAACGTCGCTGGCCTTGCCGGGGTGGCACCCGGCCCGTGGATGGCGGCCTATGCCGCCAGCAAGGCGTACGTGCTGAGTTTTTCCCAGGCCCTGCGCGAAGAACTCAAGCGTACCGGTATCAAGGTCTCGGTATTGTGCCCAGGCCCTGTACGCTCCTCGCGCCGGCGCATTGCGCGGCTCGATGGCAAACCCCGCTGCCTCAGCCCCGAAGAAGTAGCGCTGTATACCGTGCGTGCACTGGACAAGAACCGTGCGCTGATCATGCCAGGCCGACGCAACCGCTGGCTGGCATTGGCCCCGCGCCTGCTGCCGCGCTGGCTGGTGTGCAAACTGGCCGGCGCCATCCACCGCCGCTATTGCCCGGCCGGCATGGAATAGCCACTGGGCGAGCGGCGCTCGGCTGAGTACACTCGGCCCGACCCTCACCATGGAGCAAGTGCTGTGGACGATCTATTCCTCAAAATCATCAACCGGGAAATCCCGGCGGATATCATCTACGAAGACGACCAGGTCCTGGCCTTCAAGGACATTGCACCCGCGGCACCGGTACATTTTCTGGTCATCCCGAAAAAACACATCCGCACGCTCAATGACCTGACCGAAGAAGACAAGGCCCTGGCGGGCCACATCCTGTTCACCGCCCAGCGCCTGGCTCTCGAGCAGGGCTGCGAGGAAGGTTTCCGCGTGGTCATGAACTGCAACCCGAAGGGCGGCCAGACTGTCTACCACATCCATATGCACGTGCTGGGCCAGCGCCAGATGAACTGGCCACCGGGCTGATCCACGGCAAGCGACCCCGCCGCTATTGCGGTAAACTGTCGGGCACATTCTTGCGGAGGTGCCCGATGGCTACCGAACGTCACTACTCGCCGCTCGACCGCTTGTTGCTGCAGGCCGATACCGCCATGCGCACCTTGCTGCCCTTCAGCGGCCAACCCGCCCGGCCATCGCCGGCCATTGTCCAGCCGGACGTCGACCTGGACGAGCAGCAGACCCGCCACATCGCCGGGCTGATGCGTATCAACCACACCGGTGAAGTGTGCGCCCAGGCGCTGTACCAGGGCCAGGCCTTGACCGCCAAGCTGCCCGAAGTACGCAAGGCCATGGAGCATGCCGCCGAGGAAGAGGTGGACCACCTGGCCTGGTGCGAACAGCGCATTCGCCAGTTGAACAGCCACCCAAGCGTGCTCAATCCCTTGTTCTACGGCATGTCGTTCGGCATCGGCGCACTTGCCGGCCTGGTCAGCGACAAGGTCAGCCTGGGCTTCGTCGCCGCCACCGAGCACCAGGTGTGCAAGCACCTCGACGAGCACCTGGAGCAGATCCCGCACGAAGACGAAAAGTCCCGGGCCATTCTCGAACAGATGCGCATCGACGAAGAGCAGCACGCCGAGTCCGCCCTGGAAGCCGGTGGTTATCGCTTCCCGGCCCCTGTCCGCTTTGGCATGAGCTTGCTGGCCAAGGTCATGACCAAGAGCACCTACCGCATCTGAAGGCATCGCCATGACGGACCGTTTCGACGCCAAGGACCTGGCGCGTGCCGTGCAGGCCGGGATTCTCCAGCCGGGCCAGGACCAAAGCCTGTTGGCATTCCTGCGCCAGCAACCGGCGGCACGTGGCAGCTTTCAGCTGGCCCATGTTGCGTTCTACTTCGGCGCCATGCTGATCATGGCAGCCATGGGCTGGTTGCTCACCGAAGCCTGGATGAGCATTGGTGACGGCGCGCTATTGATCATCGCCAGCCTCTATATCCTGCTGATCACCTTGTTCGCCCTCAACCTGCAGCGCCGCGCCCAGCCCGTTGCTGCCGGGGTACTGGCGGCGGTAGCGGTCAGTATCGTGCCACTGGCGGTGTTTGCCATTGAGCGCCTGGCAGGCTGGTGGCCACTGGACGACGCGCAAGCCAAGTATCACCAGTACTACACCTACGTGCAGGGCGGCTGGCTGGCGATGGAGGCGGCCACGGTGCTTGCCGGTTTGCTGATGCTGAGGCTGATCCCCTACCCGTTCGTCGTCATGCCTATAGCCGTGGCCCTGTGGTTCATGTCGATGGACCTGAGCGAATGGTTCTTCGGCTCGCCGTTCAGTTGGGAGCAGCGCCGCGAAGTTTCGCTGTGGTTCGGGTTGGGTTTGCTGGTGGTGTTCCTGTTGATAGACGGCCGCACGCAAGAAGACTACGCCCGTTGGGGCTACCTGGCCGGGCTGGCGGCATTCTGGGGCGGCCTGACGCTGCTGGACAGCGGCAGTGAGTTGGGCAAGGCCATGTACTGCCTGACCAACATAGCGCTGATGGGCATGGCCGTGCTGCTGCGCCGGCCGGTGTTCATGGTGTTTGGTGCACTGGGCGTGGCGGCTTACCTGGGGTACCTGTCGTACGAGGTATTTGCCGAATCGCTGCTGTTCCCGGTGGTGGTGACCTTGATCGGGCTGGCGGTTATCTGGCTGGGGCTGGTTTACCAGAAGCGGCGGGAGCGGTTGAGCCAAGTGATGCGGGGATGGTTGCCACGGTGGGTGCAAGCTGCACTGCCCGCACTTCGGAGCTGATAGTGCCGGGGCCGCTTTGCGGCCCCCAACAACGTTGCGTTAACCGAGCTCTACGATTTCATACCCGTGGGTAATCTCAACCCCCGCGCGTTCGAGCATGATCGAAGCCGAGCAGTACTTCTCTGCCGACAGCTCCACTGCCCGCTTGACCTGCGCTTCTTTCAGCCCACGCCCTTTCACCACAAAGTTCATGTGAATCTTGGTAAACACCTTCGGATCTTCGCTGGCACGCTCGGCTTCCAGGAACGCCTCGCAGCTTTCTACCGCTTGGCGCGATTTCTTCAGAATGCTCACCACGTCAAAGCTGCTGCAGCCACCCAGGCCCAACAGCAACATTTCCATCGGGCGCACACCCAGGTTGCGGCCGCCGGCCTCGGGCGGGCCGTCCATCACGACGACATGGCCACTCCCCGATTCGCCGAGGAACATGGCCTCACCGGCCCACTGGATACGTGCCTTCATCTACCCGGACTCCTGATATTCGGAAAAGGGTGTCAGCTTAGACCTTGTAAGGCCGTGCGAAAAGCACGAGACGTATCGGTTTAATACCGAAACATCCGGAGACGTCTGATAAGCTGGCGCCAAATGAATGGCGCTCGCCGCCAGACAACCTTATAAAAAGCCTATGCGGCGTATCGAACAGGATTTCGTGATGGTTGCCTCCGCCCTATCCGCCAAGATCAAGAACATCGACAAACTGTTGGTACACTGCCAGCGCCGCCGCTACACCGCCAAAAGCAACATCATCTGCGCCGGCGACCGCGCCGAGACACTGTCATTCATCATCAAGGGCTCGGTGACCATCCTCATCGAAGACGAGGATGGCCGCGAAATGATTATTGCCTATCTCAACAATGGCGATTTCTTCGGCGAGCTCGGGCTGTTCGAACCGGTTGACGGCGAACAGCAGCGCAGTGCCTGGGTGCGAGCCAAGACCGAGTGCGAAGTGGCGGAAATCAGCTACGACAAGTTTCGCGAACTGGCGCGCCAAGACCCGGAAATCCTCTATGCCCTGGGCGGCCAGATGGCCCAGCGCCTGCGCAACACCACACGCAAGGTCGGTGACCTGGCGTTTTTCGACGTCACCGGCCGGGTTGCCCGTTGCCTGCTGGAATTGTGTAAACAACCCGACGCCATGACCCACCCCGACGGCATGCAGATCAAGATCACCCGTCAGGAAATCGGCCGAATCGTCGGTTGTTCCAGGGAAATGGTCGGCCGCGTCCTCAAGGACCTTGAGGAACGCAGCCTGGTGCAGGTCAAAGGCAAGACCATGGTGGTCTACGGTACCCGCTAGCCCCTGGGCAGGTCTGCAAGCACCTTGGCGTAGGCCTGCGACAAGCGCTCAAACCAGGGTGCTGCGGGCGCCACTTCATGCAAGGCGATATGTGCATCAGCGCGGCAGCGTTGCTCAAGCTCGCAGCACTCATTAAAGCGGTTGACCGCTGCCACCATCGACTCCCGCTCGTTGTCCAGCAGCAACGCACCGTGTACCAGCACCACCGGGCGCTTGCCGCCCAGGCCCTGGCGCCAGCGCTGGGCGGTGCCCACCAGCTTGCGGCCATTGAGGTTGACGTTGTAGCGACCATCGCAGAACGCCCCGTCTATCTCCCCCACCGACGCCACCCCGCCCCACTCGCGCAGTACCTCGCACAGCGGCAGGCACAGGCGCTCGTAGGCGCTTTCGATACGGCCGTGATCACCTTCGCTGCGCGGGGCAACGTAGACCAGGGCAACGTTGACAGTGGAATGGGACTGAGGCACCGGCTCACCGCCAGTCTCGCGCAGCAGCACCGGCCAGCCGGCAATCGCCAGCTCCGCACAGGCGGCCTCGAAGTTTTCCAGACGGCTCATGCGCCGGGGCATGACCAGCGCATGGTCGGTGGGTCGCCAGAACAGCACACCGTTTTCGCGTTCGCCGCGGCAAACGGCGGCCAGCAGTTCCTGTTCGGTGTGCAGGCCTTGTTCGACGGTCAGGGCCAGGGGTTGATCGGTCATTGATCCACCTTTGATGTTGTTTTTGATGGCCTCTTCGCAGGCTAGCCCGCTCCTACAAAGGGAGCACACCCACTGTAGGCGCGGGTTTACCCGCGAAGCGGCCCTGGCAGGCATACAAAAAAGCCGGCAAAAAAGCCGGCTTCATTTGATCAGTCAAGATGCTGAACAGTCTTCTTCACCTGTTCCGGGAAGAACAACCGCTGCAACTCCAGCCCAGGCTGCTCGGCGCGCATGAACGCTTCGCCCACCAGGAACGAGTAAACCTCGTTGATTGCCATCAGCTCGACATCGGCCCGGTTGAGAATACCGCTCTCGGTAATCGCCAGGCGATCACGCGGAATACGCGGCAGCAGGTCAAGGGTGGTTTCCAGGCTGACCTCGAAGGTGTGCAGGTTGCGGTTATTTACCCCCACCAGCGGCGTATCCAGGGTTTTCAGCGCGCGCTCCAGCTCATCGCCATCGTGCACTTCCACCAGCACGTCCAGGCCGACGTCTTTTGCAGTCGCGGCCAGCTCGGCCATCTTCACGTCATCCAGTGCCGAGACGATCAGCAGCACGCAATCCGCGCCCAAGGCCCGGGCTTCGACGATCTGGTAAGGGTCGACCATGAAGTCTTTGCGGATCACCGGCAGCGAAACTGCCGCGCGGGCCTGCTGCAGGTACTCATCGGCACCCTGGAAGTAATCGACATCGGTCAGCACCGACAGGCAGGTAGCACCGCCCTTCTCGTAGCTGACAGCGATTTCCGCCGGCACGAAGTGCTCGCGGATCACGCCCTTGCTCGGCGAAGCCTTCTTGATCTCGGCGATCACCGCTGGCTGCTTGCGCCTGGCCTGTTCGATCAGCGCGTTGGCGAAACCACGCGGGGCATCGGCGGCCTTGGCCAGGCCTTCCAGCTCGGCGAGGCTGACGCGCGCGCTGCGCTCGGCCACTTCCTGGAACTTGCGGGCAATGATCCTTTCCAGCACCGTCGGCACACTCATGCTTCGTTCTCCACCTTGAATACTGCAGTAAAGGCACCCAGTTCCTGCAGCTTCTCCCAGGCCAGCCCGGTGTGCAGTACGTCGTGGGCCAGTTCCACACCTTGAGCCAGGCTCATCGCATGATCGGCGGCATACAGTGCCGCGCCCGCATTGAGCACGATCATCTCCGCAGCCTTCTGGCCGTTTTCGGTCTTGCGACGGCCCAGAGCATCGCGAATCAGCTCCAGCGAAGCCTGTGGGTTTTCGACGGCAAGGCCATGCAAGCTCTGGCTTTTCATGCCGAGGTCTTCCGGTTCGACCCAGTATTCAGTAATTGTGTCGTTCTTCAGTTCGGCAACAAAGGTGGGGGCAGCCAGGCTGAACTCATCCAGGCCGTCCTTCGAATGCACCACCAGCACATGCTTGCTACCCAGGCGTTGCAGCACCTCGGCCAACGGGCGGCACAGGGTCTGGGCGAAAACGCCAACCACCTGATGCTTCACTCCGGCCGGATTCGTAAGCGGGCCGAGCATGTTGAACAGGGTACGCAACCCCAGCTCACGACGCGGACCGGCGGCATGCTTCATGGCCGAGTGATGGCTTTGCGCGAACATGAAGCCGATGCCCAGGCTGTCAATGCAGCGAGCCACCTGGGTTGGCGTCAGGTTAAGATAGATGCCGGCAGCTTCCAGCAGGTCGGCACTGCCGCTCTTGCCGGAAACCGCGCGGTTACCATGCTTGGCAACAGTACAGCCCGCCGCCGCCAGGACGAACGACGACGCGGTGGACACGTTGAATATATTGGCGCCATCACCGCCGGTGCCGACGATATCGACCACGCCATCCAGGCTTTTCAGCTCAACCTTGTCGGCCAGCTCACGCATCACCGACACCGCGCCGACGATTTCGTCGATGCTTTCACTCTTCATGCGCATGCCCATCAGAAAGGCGCCGATCTGCGCCTCGCTGCACTGGCCGGTCATGATCTGGCGCATGACATCGCGCATTTCTTCGGTAGACAGGTCCAGGTGGCCGACGATACGGCTCAATGCGCTCTTGATATCCATGTTCGATCCTTAGCGGCGGCCGCCGGTCTGCTGGAGAAAGTTGGCGAACAGCTCGTGGCCCTGCTCGGTCAGGATCGACTCGGGGTGGAACTGCACCCCTTCGATATTCAGGGTTTTGTGACGAAGGCCCATGATTTCGTCCACCGAGCCGTCTTCATGGGCGGTCCAGGCAGTCACTTCCAGGCAATCGGGCAAGGTTTCGCGCTTGACCACCAGCGAGTGGTAGCGGGTAACGGTCAGCGGGTTGTTGAGGCCGGTGAACACGCCCAGGTCGCGGTGGTGTACCGGGCTGGTCTTGCCGTGCATCACCTGGCGGGCGCGCACCACGTCACCGCCAAAGGCCTGGCCGATGGACTGATGCCCCAGGCACACGCCCAGAATCGGCAGCTTGCCAGCAAAATGCAGGATGGCCTCGATGGACACACCCGCTTCGCTCGGCGTGCAAGGGCCTGGGGATACCACGATCCGCTCGGGGTTGAGGGCTTCAATCTGGGCAATGGTCATTTCGTCATTGCGAATGACCTTGACCTCGGCACCCAGCTCGCCAAGGTACTGGACGACGTTGTAAGTGAATGAGTCGTAATTGTCGATCATCAGTAACATGGTGTTAAACCTCTTGAATTTACTGACTTCAGAATTCGAACCTTCTTGCCACCGCCACAGGCACGGCTTCGCCACACAGGGCAGTAAAGAAGAAGGCAAACGGGGGCGAGCCGGGCGGGCCGGCAGGGGATAAAGTCAGGCGCGCCAACGCCAACGGGCGTGGGCCTTGATTACGCGCATCAAGAGTTTACTGACGATCAACACAGGATAGGTCTCGCTCATACGTTCCGGCACAGTAGCCTACCGGGGCGGCGGGCGCAATATGCCTGCAAACACGGGGAAACGAATGGACTTGGGAGGGATGCACTGCGATTTGCTAAGGTCGATCAGGCAGTCCTTGATAAAAACAAAGAAAAGGATGTTCCCTGATGCGAAAAGCCCCGTTAATGCGCTTTACCCTCGCTTCATTGGCCCTGGCCTGCAGCCAGGTATTCGCAGGTCCCTCACCTTATTCCACG
The DNA here is from genome assembly GCF_053557975.1 of Pseudomonas sp. XP2. Classification (NCBI taxonomy): domain Bacteria; kingdom Pseudomonadati; phylum Pseudomonadota; class Gammaproteobacteria; order Pseudomonadales; family Pseudomonadaceae; genus Pseudomonas; species Pseudomonas sp. XP2. Next base: position 197,264 of record NZ_JBNRIK010000008.1, on the reverse strand, counting down.
CTGATCGTGTTTGGCGACAGCCTCGCCGACGCCGGGCAATTTCCCGATCTGACTGGCGGTACCCCAGGCGCCCGGTTTACCAACCGCGATGCCGACGGTAACTTTGCCCCGGTGTCACCGATGATCCTCGGTGGCCGACTGGGCGTTGCACCCGATGACCTGAACCCGTCGACATCGACAGGCATCCGGCCCGATGGCAACAACTGGGCTGTCGGTGGCTATACCACCCAGCAGATCCTGGATTCGATCACGACAACTTCCGAGACCGTCATCCCGCCAGGAAACCCCGGCGCCGGCCTGGTGCTGCGTGAAAAGGCGGGCTACCTGGCCAACGGCCTGCGTGCCGACCCCAACGCGCTTTACTACCTGACGGGCGGCGGCAACGACTTCCTCCAAGGCCTGGTAAACAGCCCGGCCGACGCCGTGGCCGCCGGCGCCCGCCTTGCGGCCAGCGCCCAGGCACTGCAACAAGGTGGCGCCCGCTACATCATGGTCTGGCTGCTGCCCGACCTCGGCCAAACGCCCAACTTCAGCGGCACCCCGCAACAAAACCCGCTGTCACTGCTGTCTGGCGCATTCAACCAGTCGCTGCTCAGCCAACTGCGGCAGATCGATGCCGAGATCATCCCGCTGAACATCCCTGTGCTGCTGAGCGAGGCACTGGCCAGCCCCAACCAGTTCGGCCTGGCCAGCGACCAGAACCTGGTCGGCACCTGCTACAGCGGCAACAGCTGCGTGGAAAACCCGGTGTACGGTATCAATGGCACAACCCCGGACCCGACTAAACTGCTGTTCAACGACTCGGTGCACCCGACCATCGCCGGCCAGCAACTGATTGCCGACTACGCCTATTCGATCATCTCCGCCCCCTGGGAGCTTACCCTGCTCCCCGAAATGGCACATGCCAGCCTGCGCGCCCATCAGGATGAGCTGCGCAACCAATGGCAGACACCCTGGCAAGCAGTTGGCCAATGGCAGGCCTTCGTCGCCACCGGTGCCCAGGACCTGGACTTCGACGGCCAGCACAGCGCGGCCAGCGGCGATGGCCGCGGCTATAACCTGACACTGGGCGGCAGCTACCGGTTGAACGACGCCTGGCGCCTGGGCCTGGCCGGCGGCGCGTACCGGCAAAAGCTGGAGGCCGGCGCCAATGATTCGGACTACAAACTGAACAGCTACTTGGCCAGCGCCTTCGCCCAATACCGCCAGGACCGCTGGTGGGCCGATGCTGCGCTGACCGCCGGGCATCTGGACTACAGCGACCTCAAGCGCACCTTCGCCCTTGGCGTGAACGAGCGCAGCGAAAAGGGCGACACCGACGGCGAGGCCTGGGCGATGTCCGGGCGGCTGGGCTACAACCTGGCGGCAGACAGCAGCAATTGGCAGCTGGCGCCATTCATCAGTGCCGACTATGCGCGCGTGAAAGTGGATGGGTACAACGAGAAGAGCGGGCGCTCGACAGCACTGGGCTTCGATGACCAGGAACGCACGTCACGCCGCTTGGGCCTGGGGTTGCTGGGCAGCGTGCAGGTGCTGCCAGGTACCCGGCTGTTCGCCGAGGTGGCGCAGGAGCATGAGTTCGAGGATGACCAGCAGGATGTGACCATGCACCTGACCAGCTTGCCCGCCAATGACTTCACCCTGGCCGGTTATACGCCGCACAGCGACCTGACCCGTGCGAGCCTGGGGGTGAGCCATGAAGTGGTCGCAGGGGTGCATTTGCGCGGGAACTACAACTGGCGCAAGAGTGATGAATTGACGCAGCAGGGGGTGAGCCTGGGGGTGAGCGTGGACTTCTGAATTGATGGGGCTGCTTGGCAGCCCCAATCTGTTTATTTAGCCAACGTCTGCTCTGCAAGCGCCACGGCACGGAACATCGCCCGGCGCTTGTTGATGGTTTCTTCCCACTCCAGCGCCGGCACCGAGTCGGCAACGATGCCACCACCGGCCTGCACATGCAGTTCACCGTCCTTGATCACGGCAGTACGGATGGCGATCGCGGTATCCATGTTGCCGTTCCAGGCAAAATAGCCGACTGCACCACCGTAGACCCCACGTTTGACCGGCTCCAGTTCGTCGATGATTTCCATTGCACGGATCTTCGGCGCACCCGACAGGGTGCCAGCCGGCAGGATCGCCCGCAGCGCATCCATCGCCGTCAGCCCTTCACGCAGCTGGCCGGTGACGTTGGAGACAATGTGCATCACGTTGGAGTAACGCTCGATGACCATCTTCTCGGTCAGGCGCACGCTGCCGGTCGAGGACACACGGCCAACGTCGTTGCGGCCCAGGTCGATCAGCATCAGGTGTTCGGCGATTTCCTTGTCGTCCGACAGCAGGTCGTCTTCCAGCGCGCGGTCGGCTTCTTCAGTCGCGCCACGCGGGCGGGTACCGGCAATCGGGCGCACGGTGACCAGGTTGTCCTCGACCCGCACCAGCACCTCGGGCGAGCTGCCGACCACATGGAAGTCGCCGAAGTTGAAGAAGTACATGTACGGCGTCGGGTTGAAGCAGCGCAGCGCACGATACAGGTCGATGGGCGCAGCCTTGAAGTCGATCGACATGCGTTGCGACGGCACCACCTGCATGCAGTCGCCGGCCAGGATGTACTCCTTGATACGGCCGACCGCGTTCTCGTAGTCGTCGCGGGTATAGCTGGAGCGGAATTCCGGCTCGGCGGCCTGCGGGCCACTCAGGTCCAGGCCTCGGCGCGGGGTGATCGGCTGACGCAGCGTTTCCAGCAGGCCTTGCAGGCGTGCCTGGCCCTGTTCAAAGGCCTGATCTTCAGCCGGGTCGACCAGCACAATCGCGTGCATCTTGCCTGCCAGGTTGTCGAACACCACCACCGCATCGGACACCATCAGCAGGATATCGGGCACGCCCAACGGGTCCGGGTTGGGGCTGGCGCCAAGGCGCTTTTCCACGTAACGCACACAATCATAGCCAAAGTAGCCGACCAGGCCGCCGTTGAAGCGCGGCAGACCAGCGATGTCAGCGACTTTGTAACGGTCCTTGAAACTTTCGACAAAGGCCAGCGGGTCTTCGACATCATGGCTTTCCACCTCGACGCCATCCTGCAGGATACTGACGTGATAGCCGTGCACCCGCATCACCGTGCGCGATGGCAGGCCGATCATCGAGTAGCGGCCCCACTTCTCGCCGCCTTGCACCGATTCGAGCAGGTACGAGTTGGGCTGGTCAGCCAGTTTCAGGTAGATCGACAGCGGCGTGTCGAAGTCGGCCAGGGTTTCGCAGGCCAGTGGAATGCGGTTGTAGCCGGCAGCGGCCAGGCGCAGGAATTCTTCGCGGTTCATGAGTAGCCTCGTGGCAAGCAGCAATAGGTCAGGCAAACGGACGGGCCGGCACGCGCCGGCAGGCTGAAGTCAGGCGCGCCAACGCCAACGGGCCAGGGCCTTGATGACTTTCATCCAGAATTTGCCAGTAACCACCACGGTGGGCTCTCTGTCTTGTGAGGCTTGAAGGTTGGCCAACGTTATCCCAGTGGCCGGGTCTGCGCAACCGGGCAGCAGTGCGCGCAGGTCGTCGATCACCAGGTTGGGAGATTCGTCCTGGATCGGCCGGCCATGGTTGTAGCCATAGGTCAGCCCTACGCACTGCACGCCAGCCGCCTTGGCCGCCAGCACGTCGCTGCGCGAATCGCCGACAAACAGCGACTGCTGCGGGGTAACGCTGGCCATCTGCATGACGAAGAGCAAAGCCGCCGGGTCGGGCTTTTTCTGCGGCAGGGTGTCGCCGCCAATGATCCAGCGGAAGTAGCGGCCGATTTTCATCTGGTCCAGCAGCGGGCCGACGAAGCGCTCGGGCTTGTTGGTGATCAGCGCCATTTCCACGCCCTGCTTGCGCAGCCAGCGCAGGGTGTCCTGCACACCGGGATAGACCACCGTCAGCTCGTGGCTTTCAGCATAAGCGTCCATGAACAGCGCCAGCGCCTGGTCGGCCAGCGCATCGTCCACCGCGGCGTGGTCGATGCCACCTGCAAGCGCCCGGCGCACCAGCACCTGGGCGCCGTTGCCGACCCAGTGGCGGACTGCCTCAAGGCCTGCGGGCGGGCGCCCCAGTTCGAGCAGCATGCGGTCCACGGCGGCAGCCAGGTCTGGCACGGAATCGATCAGGGTACCGTCCAGATCGAACATCACCAGCCTGGGCAGCGTCCCCGGGAACAGCTGCTCGAAGCCACTCATGGGCGGGCCTGAGCCAGTTCGGCGCGCATCTTGGCGATGACTTCCTGGTAGTCCGGGGCGTTGAAGATCGCCGAACCGGCCACGAAGGTGTCAGCGCCAGCGGCAGCGATTTCGCGGATGTTATTGACGTTGACGCCACCGTCGATTTCCAGGCGGATATCACGGCCGCTGGCGTCGATCAGCGCACGCGCCTCGCGCAGCTTGTCGAGGGTGCCAGGGATGAACTTCTGCCCGCCAAAGCCTGGGTTGACGCTCATCAGCAGCACCATGTCGATCTTGTCCATCACGTACTTCAGGGCATCCAGGCTGGTGGCCGGGTTGAACACGAGGCCGGCCTTGCAACCGCCGTCCTTGATCAGTTGCAACGAACGGTCGATGTGCTGCGTGGCTTCCGGGTGAAACGTGATGTAAGTGGCGCCGGCTTCGATGAAGTCGCCGATGATGCGGTCGACCGGGCTGACCATCAGGTGCACGTCGATCGGTGCGGTAACACCGTACTTGCGCAGGGCGGTGCAGACCATCGGGCCAATGGTCAGGTTGGGAACGTAGTGGTTGTCCATGACATCGAAGTGGACGATGTCGGCACCCGCAGCCAATACCTTGTCGACGTCTTCACCCAGGCGGGCGAAATCGGCAGAGAGGATGGAGGGGGCAATAGCGTAGGGCTGCATGGCGCACCTGTTGGCAGAATCACGGTGGCGCGCATTGTAACCCAGGCGAACGGATGAG
>NZ_JBNRIK010000008.1:189865-192179 GCF_053557975.1 Pseudomonas sp. XP2 | reverse complement strand
TGGCCCGGCGATGAGGCCAGCGCAGACGCCTGAAAATCAGGCCGGCTGCTGGGTTCTCAGCTTCTCGCTGCGCCCACGCAACCACTCCAGGGTCAGCAGCAACACCACCGAGAAAGCAATCAGCAAGGTCGCCGCCGCAGCAATGGTCGGGCTCAGGTTTTCGCGGATACCACTGAACATCTGCCTCGGCAGGGTTGCCTGCTCCGGCCCGGCCAGGAACAGCGTCACCACCACCTCGTCAAACGACGTCGCAAAGGCGAACAGCGCCCCTGAGATCACCCCGGGTGCAATCAGCGGCAAGGTCACGCGGCGGAAGGTCAACAGCGGCGACGCACCCAGGCTGGCAGCCGCCCGCACCAGGTTGTAGTTGAAGCCCTGCAAGGTTGCCGACACGGTAATGATGACAAACGGCACACCCAGCACCGCATGCACCAGAATCAGCGAGGTAAAGCTGTTGCCCATGCCCAGCGGGGCGAAGAACAGGTAGCTGGCCACACCGATGATCACCACCGGCACCACCATCGGTGAAATCACCAGCGCCATCACCAGCGACTTGCCGGGAAAATCACCACGGGTCAGGCCAATGGCTGCCAGGGTGCCGAACACCATGGCCAATACCGTGGCCGCCGGGGCGACGATGATGCTGTTCTTCAGCGCCCGCATCCACTCGGCCGAGCCGAAAAAGTCCTGGTACCACTGCAGCGAAAAGCCCTGCAGCGGGTACACCAGGAAGCTGCCACTGTTGAACGACAGCGGCACGATCACCAGCACTGGCAAGATGAGGAACAGCAGGATCAGACCGCAAAGAATGCGCAGGCTGTAGAACCAGACCCGCTCCACGGGCGACATGTATGGGCTCAGCATGACAAGGCTCCTCAGCTCAGGCGCAGGCGGCTGGCGCCGACCAGCCAGCTATAGATCAGGTACAACAGCACGGTAGCCAGCAGCAACAGCCCGCCCAGTGCGGTGGCCATGCCCCAGTTGATGCTGGTGTTGGTGTAGAAGGCAACGAAGTAGCTGACCATCTGGTCGTTCGGGCTACCCAGCAGCGCCGGGGTGATGTAGTAGCCGATTGCCAGGATGAACACCAGCAGGCAACCCGCGCCAACACCGGCATAGGTCTGCGGGAAGTACACCCGCCAGAAGCTGGCGAACGGGTGGCAGCCCAGCGAGATCGCGGCACGCATGTAGCTCGGCGAAATGCCCTTCATCACGCTGTACAGCGGCAGGATCATGAATGGCAGCAGAATGTGCACCATGGAGATGTACACACCGGTGCGGTTGAACACCAGTTCCAGCGGCTGATCGATGATGCCCATGGCCATCAGTGCACTGTTGATCAGGCCACCCGATTGCAACAGCACGATCCACGCCGCCACCCGCACCAGGATCGAGGTCCAGAAGGGCAGCAGCACCAGAATCATCAGCAGGTTGCTTTGCCGGGTCGGCAGGTTGGCCAGGAGGTAGGCCAGCGGGTAAGCCAGCACCAGGCAGATGGCGGTAATCACCACACCCATCCACAGGGTGCGGGCAAAGATATCCAGGTAAATGGCCTGGTCCGGGGTGGCCTTGGCCAGCTCGCCCAGGTCGTCGATGCGATGGTCCACCGAAGCCAGCAGGTAGAAGGAGGTCACGGTACTGGTGTTGCGGCGTATCGCCTGCCAATAGGCCGGGTCGCCCCAACGTTCGTCGACGGCCTGCAAAGCGTCTTTATAAGAGGCAGGTTCTGCCTTGAATGGCAGTGCCCGGGCTGTCTTGGTCAACAAGCTGCGGTAGCCGGCCAGTTCCATGTTCAAGCGTTTGGACAGGTCGCCAAGGGTCTGGTTCTTGCGCGACTCGGCCAGGTCCTGGCTCAGCGCCTTGTACACATCCTCGCCCGGCAGGCTCTTGCCATCCCACTGGGTGATGATGTCTACCGTGCGTGGCAGGCCGCCCACCACTTCCGGGTTGCCGACACTCTTGTACAGCAGCGCCGCAATCGGCACCAGGAACACCAGCAGAAGAAACAGCGCCAGCGGCGCGATCAACGCCTGCGCCTTCCAGCGGTTGACCCGCTCGGCGTGTTTCAGGCGCTGCTTGAGACTTGGACCTGCGCCTTCGTTGAGGGGCACTGCAATGGCCATGGCGAACTCCGCGATACGAACTGAAAATGGGGCTGCTGTGCAGCCCATCGCCGGCAAGCCAGCGCCCACAGGAACTGCACCGGCTTCAAGACTTCTGATCCCTGTCCCTTACAGGCACTGCACCGGCTTGGGGGATTACACGTTCCCTGTGGGAGCTGGCTTGCCGGCGATGGGCTGCATGGCAGCCCCTC
>NZ_JBNRIK010000008.1:187424-189855 GCF_053557975.1 Pseudomonas sp. XP2 | reverse complement strand
CCCTGTCCCTTACAGGCACTGCACCGGCTTGGGGGATTACACGTTCCCTGTGGGAGCTGGCTTGCCGGCGATGGGCCGCAAAGCGGCCCCGGTTTGCGGTTTGTTACTTCTTCGCCGCCCAGGCGTTGAAGCGTTGCTCCAGCTGCTCGCTGTTGTCGGCCCAGAAGGCCACGTCGATCTGCACCTGATTGGCGATGTTTTCAGGCGTGGTCGGCATGTCCTTCTTCACCTCGTCCGACAGCAGGCTCACGGCCTTGGAATTGGCCGGGCCATAGGCGATGTTCTCGGAGTAGATCTTCTGCTGCTCGGGCTTGACGCTGTAGGCGATGAATTTCTTCGCCTCTTCGACGTTTTTGGCACCTTTAGGAATTGCCCAGGCGTCAAAGTCGTAGATGCCGCCGTTCCACACCACCTTGAGGTTGCTCTCTTTCTGCACAGCGGCAATACGGCCGTTGTAGGCAGAGCTCATGACCACGTCGCCTGAAGCCAGGAACTGCGGTGGCTGTGCGCCAGCTTCCCACCACTGGATGCTGGGCTTGAGTTCATCGAGCTTCTTGAACGCGCGGTCTTGGCCTTCCTTGGTCGCCAGCACTTTGTAGACGTCCTTGGGCGCAACGCCATCGGCCATCAATGCGAATTCCATCGTGTATTTGGCGCCCTTGCGCAGGCCACGCTTACCTGGGAACTGCTTGGTGTCCCAGAAATCGGCCCAACTGGTAGGTGCGGTCTTGAGTTTGTCGGCGTTGTAGGCCATGACCGTGGACCAGACGAAGAAGCCAACGCCGCAAGGCTGGATGGCACCCGGTACATAATCGGCCTCGTTGCCGAACAGGGCGGGGTCGAGCTCTTCGAACATGCCCTCATCGCAACCGCGCGCCAGCTCTGGCGACTCAACCTCTACCAGGTTCCACGACACGCTCTTGGTGTCGACCATCGCCTTGACCTTGGCCATTTCGCCGTTGTATTCACCGGCGACGATCTTGCCGTTACCCGCCTTCTCCCATGGCTCGTAGAACGCTTTGACCTGGGCGGCCTTGTTGGCGCCTCCGAACGAGATCACGGTAAGGTCTGCGGCCATGGCCTGGCCAGCGGCGAACAGCCCCAGGGCCAGGGCGGTCAATTTCAACTGCTTGCGCATTCTTATTCTCTCCACAGTACAGGGTTGGTGAAGCAATCCATCAATGGGCTTCGGCAATCGGATCGAGCGCGCGGGCGTGCTCCACCTCCCAGCCCAGCGGTACCACATCGCCCACGGCCAGGGCCGGGTCGAGCTCGGCAATCGGCTGTTTCACGAAGAAATCGGCCTTGCCGCAAACTTCCAGACGCACCCGCACGTGGTCGCCCAGGTAAATGAATTCGGCCACCCGGCCAGAGAAGCGGTTGACGCAGCTCTCGCTGTGGCCATTCAGGCGCACACGCTCCGGGCGGATCGACAGGGTGACCGGCTCGCCGGCCTGGCCGACGTTCACCGCCAGCGCCTCGACCCGCTCGCCACGCGGCAGCTGCACCTGGCAGCGCTTGCCATCGCTGGCCAGCAGGGTGCCGTTGATGCGGTTGTTCTCGCCGATGAAGTTTGCAACGAAGGTATTGCAGGGTTCTTCGTACAGCGTGCGCGGGTCGGCGATCTGCTGGATCTCGCCCTGGTGGAACACCGCCACGCGGTCGGACATGGTCAGCGCTTCGCCCTGATCGTGGGTCACGTACACCACGGTCACACCGAGGCGCTGGTGGATGTGCTTGATCTCCATCTGCATGTGTTCACGCAGTTGCTTGTCCAACGCGCCGAGCGGTTCGTCCATCAGCACCAGTTGCGGCTCGAACACCAGCGCACGGGCCAAGGCCACCCGCTGCTGCTGGCCACCGGAAAGCTGGCCGGGGTAGCGCTTGGCGAAAGCATCAAGCTGGACCATGTTCAGCACGCGTTTGACCCGCTCGCTGACGTCGGTCTTGCTCAGGTTGCGTACGGTCAGCGGAAAGGCCAGGTTCTCGGCCACGGTCATGTGCGGGAACAGCGCGTAGTTCTGGAACACCATGCCGATGTCGCGCTTGTGCGGCGGCACGTTGTTGATCGAGCGCCCGGCCAGCTGGATTTCACCGGCGGTAGGGGTTTCGAAGCCGGCCAGCATCATAAGGCTGGTGGTCTTGCCGGAGCCGGACGGGCCAAGCAGGGTGAGGAACTCGCCCTTGCGGATGTCCAGGTTGAGGTCTTTGACGATCAGCGACTCGCCGTCGTAGCTCTTCTGCACACCACGGAAGCTGACCAGCGTTTCGCTGGTTGCAGCGTTCGACTTCGCCTCGCTCATGCCTGCACCTTCTTGTTGGATGACTGCGTAGGCCAAAGCGTAGAAGAGGCGCAAGCGCCCGGAAATCGGGGGCACTGAGAGAATGCCATCATCCGGATGGAAGATTTGTTGTAGGGATTGCCCTACAA
>NZ_JBNRIK010000008.1:91676-187364 GCF_053557975.1 Pseudomonas sp. XP2 | reverse complement strand
CCCCCCCCCCCCCCCCCCCCCCCCCCCCCCCCCCCCCCCCCCCCCCCCCCCCCCCCCCCCCCCCCCCCCCCCCCACGGAGGGTTCGGCAAGCTTCGGGCACGGGGATGTCGCAATCAGACCAGCTTGTGTTCCATGGCGTACTTCACCAACTCCGCCAGCGAGTTCACTTTCAGCTTTTGCATCAAGCGCGCCTTGTGGGTGCTGATGGTCTTGCTCGACAGCGCCAGCTGCTGGGCAATGTCGTTGACGTTGGCCCCTTGGGCCAGGCGCTCGAACACCGAGAACTCCCGCTCCGACAACAGCGTGTGCAATGGTCGGGACTCGGTCAGGCCCACTTCGAACACCATGCGGTCGGCCAGCGACGGGTCGATGTAACGCCCACCCCCCGCTACCCGGCGAATTGCAGTCAGTAGCAGCGCCGGGTCACTGTCCTTGGTGGCATAGCCCGCTGCACCGGCTTTAAGCGCCCGCGCCGCCATCTGGGCCTCGTCGTGCATCGACAGCATCAGGATTGCCGGGGCATCGTGCAATGCACGGATCCGCGGGATCGCCTCCAGGCCGTTCACACCTGGCATCGAGATATCCAGCAGCACCACCTCGCACGGTGTGTAGCGCAGGGTTTCGAGCAGTTGCTCGCCATTCCCTGCCTCCCCTACCACCTGCATGTCCTTGGCCAGGCCAATCAACTGCTTGATGCCTTCACGGACAATGGTGTGGTCTTCGGCCACCAGTACTCGAATCACGATTGCTCTCCTACTCCAACGGAATGGCCACACTCAGGCTGGTGCCTTCGCCTGGTTCACTGTCCAGCACCATGCTGCCCCCCAGCATCAGCACCCGCTCGCGAACACCCACCAGGCCAAATGAAGTGGGCCGGGTCTGCTCGCGGCAAAAGCCTCGGCCATCATCGCTGACCGTCATACGCAGCCGCCCCTCTTCACGCACCAGTTCGATCTCCACGCTGTGCGCCTGAGCGTGACGCATCACGTTCGTCAGCGCCTCCTGCAGGATACGAAACAGGCCGGTGGCCTTGGCATCGCTCAATGCTGGCAGATTATCCGGCACTTGTACCAGGCAGGGGATCTGCGTGCGGGCTTCGAAGCGCCGTGCCTGCCATTCGATGGCCGAAGCAATGCCGGCATCGAGGATCGGCGGACGCAAGGCAGTGGCAACATCACGTACCAGCTGGAACAGCTGGGCGATCAAGCGCTTCATGCTTGCCAGGCGCTCATTCAGGCCGGGGTCCAACTCGGCAAACGCCAGCTCGCACATCGACACCTCCAGCTTGAGCACAGTCAGCATCTGCCCCAGCTCGTCATGCACTTCCCGGGCGATGCGGGCTTTTTCTTCCTCGCGCACGCTTTCCAGGTGGGCCGACAGCTCGCGCAACTGTTCCTGGGAACGGGCCAGTGCCAGTTCTGCCCGTTTGCCCTGAGTGATGTCCCATACCACACCGTCCCATACCACCTGGCCGTTGGCCAGTCGCCGGGTACTGGCCTTGATGTCCGCCCAGCGTTGTTCACCCTGGCGAGTCAGGATGCGCCCCTGCCAGGACCAGTCTTGGTCGCTGGCCAAGGCCAGGTCCTGGACGCGGTGGTAATCGGCGCGGTCTTCGGGGTGAACCAGGTTGCGCAGGCCCATCTGTGGGTGCTGGATCTCGGCCGGCGCATACCCCACCAGCGCCTCGCTGCCCTCACTGATGTAGGGGAATTCCAGCTCGCCCTCGCCCGGGTCACGCTCAAGGCGAAACACCAGCCCCGGCACGTTGCCGGCAATGCCCTTGAGCCGCGCCTCGCTTTCTCGCAGTGCCGCCAGGGCGCGGTGGCGCTCGGTGACATCGGCAAGGTAGACCACCAGATATTCGGAATCACGAAAGCGCAGAAAGCTCAGGGACAGCTCGACCGGCAACAGGCTGTGGTCGGCCCGCCGGCACTGCGCCTCGAACTGGCCGACACCGCCCTCCCCCGTGCGAGCGCCTTTCCACAACTCCAGCCAACGGTCCATGGTCAGGCTTGGCTCAAAGGCGCTCAGCGGCCGCTCCAGTAGCTCGCCGTCGCCATAACCCAGCATGCGCTCGGCGGCATGGTTGGCGTAGCGTACGTGGCTGTCCCAGTTGACCCAGAGGATGCCCACCGTGCTCTGGTCGATGGCGAACTGGCTCAGGCGCAAGGCCTCTTCACGCACCTGTCGCTCCGCCAGGCTTTCCCGCGTGGCCAGCAGGCTGCGCTCCAGCTGACGCTGCTGCCGGCGTTGCCACACCAAGGTGGCCAAGGCACACAACAGCAACAAACCGAACAGCAACGCCAGGTTCTGCCAGAAGCCCGGCGACTCACTCAGGCGTGGGTATTTCGGCTGTAGCCAACGTTGGTGCAGCTGCTCCAGCTCTTTCGCCGGCAGCGCCTGCAGGCCACGTTCGAGCACATCGGCCAGCAGCGGCCAGTCGCGGCGCGAGCCGATGCGCAGCAGCTGCGGCAGGCCGATATCGCCGACTACCGCCAGCTCACTGAACTCACTCTCGCGTGACAAGCGGCTGAGCTGGGCTTCATCCAGCACCGCAAAACTGGCCTGGCCACCCACCACCAGTTGCAAGGCCTCGCGCTCGTTGGGCACCCCCTGCAGGTTGAGGTTGCTGTAGTTGCCGCGCAGGTAATCGGCCAGCTGGCTTGGCATGCGCACGGCCACCCGCTGCTCGGCTTCAAGCTTTTCCAGCTCCACCGCCATGGCGCCGGTGCGCGGCCCCACCACCAGCTGCGGCACGCGCATGTACGGGTCGCTGAACAACCATAGGCGCAGGCTGGCCGGCGTCTGGGTAAGGCCAGGGGCGAAGTCGATTTCACCGCTCTGCAGGGCGTGTTCAAGGCTGGCCTGGTCGTTGAAGTTGCGCCAGGTGAGGTCCAGGTGCAGTGCCTGCGCCAGGCTGTTCACCAGTTCTACGTTGGCCCCGTACAGTTGCTGCAGGCGCCGGTCGAACTGGGCGTAGGGTGCCTGCAGCACCAGGCCGACGCGCACGTTGCGGTGCGCATCCAGCCACTGCTGCTGCGCAGGCTCCAGCGTAACGGTGGGCACCGCCTCGGGCCTGGCCAATGCAATCAAGGGCAGCCACAAGCAGCCGATAACCAACAGGCGACGTACTCGCTTCATCTAAACGCTCGTCTTGGCAAAGGCGGCCATGCAGCATGGCCGTCACGGGCAAATACTATTAGGCTGCCGGTATCATTCTGGCCCTGGGTTGACTCATGTCCACACTTTATCGCACGACGCTGGCAATGTGCTGCCTGGCCTCGATCCTTCCACTCGGCGCCTTGGCCGCCGATGCCGAAAAAACCACTACCACCGAGGCTCCAGCCGCCGAAGCCCCGCGCCCGCCCCTGCTGGAGCGCAGCCAGGAAGATGCCCAGGCGCTGGAGCGGCTGGTGCCAAAGGCTGAGCAGCAGACCCTGCAGGCCGGTGCCGACAGCTTTCTGGCCCTGTGGAAACCGGCTAACGACAACGACCCGCAAGGGGCCGTCATCATCATCCCAGGTGCAGGCGAGACCGCCGACTGGCCCAATGCGGTCGGCCCGCTGCGGCAGAAATTCCCTGATGTCGGCTGGCACAGCCTGAGCGTCAGCCTGCCCGACCTGCTCGCCGACAGCCCGCAAGCGCGGGTCGAGGCCACCCCGCCTGCCGAGCCTGCGAAAGACCAAGGCGAAAGCGCCCCGGCCAAGGACGTGCCGGCCGATGCCAATGCCAACGTCGCCCAGGCCACGGCGGCCGATGCCGATGCGGCAGAAAGCACTGACGCCGAACAGGCCAGCGAGCAGGCGGACCCTGCAGATGCCGAGCGTATCTTCGCCCGCCTGGATGCCGCCGTGGCGTACGCCCAGCAACACAACGCTCGCAGCATCGTGCTGATCGGCCATGGTAGCGGTGCGTATTGGGCGGCCCGCTATCTGAGCGAGAAGCAGCCACCCCAGGTACAAAAACTGGTGATGGTGGCCGCACAGACACCGGCGCGGGTTGAGCATGACCTGGAAAGCCTGGCGCCGACCTTGAAGGTGCCGACGGCCGATATCTATTACGTCACCCGCAGCAGCGACCGCAACGCGGCCGCGCAGCGTCTGCAAGCCAGCAAGCGGCAGAAGGACAGCCAGTACCGGCAGTTGTCGTTGATTGCCCTGCCGGGGAACAAGGCTGCGGAACAGGAGCAGTTGTTCCGCCGGGTGCGGGGGTGGATGAGCCCGCAGGGTTGAGCTGAAACCGATGGGGTGCCGTGCACCCCCATCGCGACACAAGGCCGTTCCCACAAGTACTGCGCCCCCTCGGGCTTTGCGCGAACTTGTGGGAGCGGCCTTGTGTCGCGATGGGCCGCACAGCGGCCCCATTTTCACAGGCCCCGGCGCTTACGGATCATGGCGTAGGCCTGATGCAACTCACGGGTACGCTCGGTCGCCTCACGCACCTGCACCTCGCTGGCACCGGTACCCGCCAGCTTGTCCGGGTGATGCCGGCTGACCAGCCGGCGATACGCCTGCTTGACCTTGTCCACATCCGTGTCCGCCTCAACTGCCAGCAAGCGCAACGCTGCGACATAGGTCATGGCTACCCCTTCCGTCCCGGCTACCTTGCGCGGCTCGTACTCCAGCGACATCGCCTGCACCTGGCGCCGGCTGAGGCCCAGCTTCTGCCCCCAATCCAGCAGCAACTCACGTTCCTTGTTGCCCATCTTGCCATCGGCCCAGACCATGCGCCAACACGCACGCAGGGTGCCTTCAGCCGCATGCGGCTGCTGGCGAATGCGGCGCAAATGGCTGCCCAGCCGGTCCTTGCCTGCCTTGCCGCGATTGAACGCAGCTATCGCGCGGAGCCGGGCCGCTTCGGCCAGGTCCAGGCGCACCATTTCCTGGCGCGCCTGCCGGATATGCTGCTCGACCACCCGGCCATCGCACTTGGCCAGGCGCCCGAGCATCACGAACAGCAGCTCGTCGTCGCGCAACGCCGAGCGACCGCCCAGGCGTTCGCGCATGTCTTCCCAGCCTTGCAAGCGCAGGCGGCGGTCCATGGCTTGCCCTAACAGCCCCCCGAGCAAGGCCCCCGGAATGCTGGCAACAGCAAAACCGGCACCCATTCCAATCACCGTGCCTGGCCACCACATGTCAGGCGCGCTCGCCAATCAAACGCTCAGCCTCGGCCAGGCGCTCAGGCGTGCCAACATCTACCCAGTGTCCACGGTAGTGCTCGCCAGTGACCTTGCCCTGCGCCATGGCCTGACGCAGCAGCGGCGCCAGCTTGAAGGCACCCGGCCGACAACCGTCGAACAGCGCCGGGTGCAGCACCGAAAGGCCACTGAAGGTCAGCGTGCCCGATGCGGCATCACCATCGACGACCTGCTCGCCTACCAGGCAGAAGTCACCGCGCCCGTGATGGCCAGGGTTGTCGACCAGTACCAGGTGAGCAAGGCCTCGCAAGGGGGCCTGCAGGCCTTTGAAGTCGTAGTCGCTCCAGACATCGCCGTTAACCAGCAGGAACGGCGCGTCACCCAGCAATGGCAAGGCCTTGAAGATGCCGCCACCGGTTTCCAGCGGCTCGCCCTCGGGTGAATAACGGACACTCAACCCGAAGCGGCTGCCATCGCCCAGGTGGTCTTCGATCTGCTGGCCGAGCCAGGCATGGTTGATCACCACCTCGGTAACGCCCGCCGCGGCCAGGGCGTGCAGGTGGTACTCGATCAGCGGCTGGCCGGCGACCGGGATCAGCGGTTTGGGGGTATGCAGGGTCAACGGGCGCATGCGCTCGCCTTTGCCCGCTGCCAGGATCATTGCCTTCATGCACAAGCTCCGGCCTGCAACTCGGCAATCAGCTCACCCAGCTCCGCCAATTCGGGCCGGCGGCCGATCACTTCTTCTATATAGGCGAAGAAACGCGGCACGTCGCCCAGGTAGCGTGGCTTGCCATCACGGTGGCAAATGCGGGCGAAAATGCCGATGACCTTCAGGTGGCGCTGCACCCCCATCAGGTCGCTGGCACGCTGGAATGCTTCAAAGTCACCCTGCACCGGTATGCCGGCTGCCTTCGCCCGCTGCCAGTAGTCTCGCAGCCAGCCTTCGACCCGTGCTTGCGGCCAGCTGAGGAAGGCGTCCTTGAACAGGCAGGTGATGTCGTAGGTGACGGGGCCGTACACCGCGTCCTGGAAGTCCAGTACACCGGGGTTAGGGGTGCTTTGCATCAGGTTGCGCGGCATGTAGTCGCGGTGCACCAGCACTTGGGGCTGGGCCAGGGCGCTGTCGATCAGCAACTGGCTGACGCGCTGCCAGGTGGCTTTCTGTGCTTCGCTCAAAGCTACGCCAAGCTCCCGCCCCACGTACCACTCGGGGAACAGCTCGACTTCACGGCGCAGCAGGGCATCGTCGTAGCTGGGCAGCGGCGCGCCCATTGGCAGGCGCTGGAAGGCAAGCAAAGCCTCGATGGCATCGGCGAACAATCCGTCGGCGTTGTCGGCATTGATAATGTCGAGGTATGTCTCGGTACCCAGATCGCCAAGCAGCAGGAAGCCGCGCTCCAGGTCCTGGGCATGGATCAGCGGCACATGTACACCAGCGGTGGCCAGCAGGTGATCGATGGCGACGAACGGTCGGCAGTTTTCCTGCGGCGGGGGTGCATCCATGACCACGAAGCTATGGCCCGCACCCTGCCAACGGAAGTAGCGGCGGAAGCTGGCGTCACTGCTGGCGGCGGTCAGGCTGCCTGCAGGCACTTCGCCCCAGGCGTTGTTCCGGAAAAGATCATTGAGCTGCTCATCGAGCCAGACCGTCAGTTGTTGCAGGCGTACATCGTGTTCAGGCATTACAAGGGTCTCCGACGGCCCTAGCCGTCAAGCGGGTCATGCTTTATTATCCAGCATCTTTTTCAGACCATCGAGAGGCGTGCGGCCCCACACGCGGGCAGATGGCACGCAGGAAGCCCGGACTAATAAGATGGCATTGAAATCCCCCGCGTTTCGTAGAAAGTTTCCGTTGCTGGTAACCGGCGGTCTGCTGGCCCTGCAACCTCTGGCCACCTCATATGCAGTGGCAGCCGAACAATTCGACTGCCAAGTGTCCGCCTCCGGTGGTTGGGACTGCAAGCCCAAAGCGCCAGTCAACAACCTGCCACCGCGCCCGGTGCACGAAGGTGCGGCCGTCAGCTCCGGCACAGAAGCCGCGAGCGAAGCCGACACCGCAGACCGGCCAATGCTGGTCACCGAGGCCAAAGGCCGCGGCCTGAAGTCGCGCAGCGAAGACTACAGCCACCTGGACTGGGTGCCGCGTGAAAAGCTCACCGCCGCGCAGCTGGCCGAAACCGGCCCGTACTGCGGTGGCGCGTATGTCGAGCCAACCCGCCCGGGCATGGCTGATACCACGCCGAAGGACGAGTCGCCGACCTACATCAACGCCAAGGTGTCCAAGTACCAGCAGGAGCAGCAGATTGCTACCCTCGCCGGTGACGTGGTGATGCGCCAGGGCAGCATGCAGGCCGAAGCCGACGAGGCAAACCTCTACCAGACCGAAAACCGTGGCGAGCTCAAGGGTAACGTCAAGATTCGTGACAACGGTTCGCTGGTGGTCGGTGACCAGGCACAGATCCAGCTCGACACCGGCGAAGCCCAGGTCGACAACGCCGAATACGTGATGCACAAGTCGCACATCCGCGGCAGTGCGCTGTATGCCAAGCGTGGTGAAAACGCCATCATCCGCCTCAAGGACGGTACATACACCACCTGCGAACCGGGCAGCAACGCCTGGCAGCTGAAGGGCAACAACATCACCCTGAACCCGGCCACCGGTTTCGGTACCGCGACCAACGTTACGCTGCGGGTCAAGGATTTCCCGGTGTTCTACACACCGTACATCTACTTCCCGATCGACGACCGTCGCCAGTCCGGCTTCTTGCCGCCATCGTTCAGCAGCAGCAGCGACACCGGCTTCATGCTGGTCACGCCGTACTATTTCAACCTGGCGCCCAACTACGACGCCACGTTGTACCCGCGTTACATGACCAAACGCGGCTTGCTGATGGAAGGCGAGTTCCGCTACCTGACACCTTCGAGCGAAGGCCAGTTCGGCGGCGCCTACCTGAACGACAAAGACGACGACCGCAAAGACCAGACTGACTACAAAGAACAGCGCTGGATGGTCAACTGGCAGCACAAAGGCGGTTTGGACGAGCGCCTGATGACCGAGGTGAACTACACCGACATCAGCGACCCGTTCTACTTCCAGGACCTGGAATCCGACCAGATCGGCGTTGAAAGCAAGGACTTCCTTGACCAGCAAGGTGCGTTGACCTACCGCGGCGACAGCTACACCGCGCGGTTGAACGTGCACGCCTACGAGGCGGCGACCATTTCGCAGATCACGCCTTATGATCGCCTGCCGCAGATTACCTTCAATGGTGTACTGCCCTATCAGCCGGGTGGGTTGAACTTTGCTTATGAAACCGAGGCGGCACGCTTCGAACGTGACTTGAAGAATGACTTCGTTCGAGACAAAGATGGCAACCCGGATTTCTCTGCCGGGGCAGCCGGTCGCCGGCTTGACGAAAACATCCAGGGTATTGAACGTGCCAACGGAACACGTCTGAACGTCGCGCCGTCCATCAGCTACCCGATGACAGCCAGCTACGGTTTCATCACACCCAAGCTGAAGTATGCCTATACCCAGTACGACCTCGACCTGGACAGCAAAGGCAAAGCAGATGCAATCGCCTTGCAGAACGCGAACCCAAGCGCCTACGGCAGCTATGACAGCTCCGTGAATCGCGATGTACCGATCTTTAGCGTGGACAGCGGACTGTACTTCGACCGCAACACGTCGCTGTTCGGTACCAATTACAAGCAGACCCTCGAGCCGCGCCTGTACTACCTCAACGTCCCGTACAAGGACCAGAAGGACATTCCGCTGTTCGATACGGGCGAAACCCTGTTCAGCTACGACTCGCTGTTCCGGGACAACCGCTTCAGTGGCACCGACCGCATCGGCGACGAGAACAAGCTGTCGCTGGGTGTGACCACCCGCTGGATCGAAGACAACGGCTTCGAGCGCCAGAACTTCAGCATTGGCCAGGCTTACTACTTCAAGGACCGCAAGGTCCAGTTGCCTGGGATCGACTACCGCACCCGCAAAGATTCGCAGTCTGACGTGTCGCCGTATGCACTGGTGTACAACTACTACTTCAACCGCGACTGGCGCTTCAATTCGGACTTCAACTGGGACCCGGACAGCCGCAGCACCCGCTCGGGCAGCGCGATGTTCCACTACCAGCCTGAAGACAACCCGAACAAGGTGGTCAACCTCGGCTATCGCTACCGTAATGACACCATTGCCTTCGACTCGACCACAGGTACCTGGAAAGTGGGTGGCGGTGACTACGGCACCCCGGGCGATCCGAACTACATCAAGGACTACTACAAGATCCAGCAGCATGACTTCTCGGTCATCTGGCCGATCGTTCCGCAGTGGAGCGTCATCGCCCGCTGGCAGCATGACTACAACCGCAACCGCACCCTGGAAGCCATGGGTGGTTTCGAGTACGACAACTGCTGCTGGAAGCTGCGCCTGATCAACCGTTACTGGATCGATTACGACGACTTCAGCCAGGCGCTTCCGCAGAACGAAAAAGGCGACCACGGCATCTTCCTTCAGATCGTTCTGAAAGGCCTCGGTGGCGTAGTGGGCAACAAGGTCGAATCTTTCCTCGACCAAGGCATTCAAGGTTACCGTGAACGTGAAGACCAAGCTTATTGATCGTCTGCGCCCAGTGTTGCTGGGCGCCGCTTTGCTGAGTGGCGCGGTGCATGCCGCGGTACAACCTCTTGATCGCGTGGTGGCCATCGTCGACAACGACGTGGTCATGCAAAGCCAGCTGGACCAACGCGTCCATGAGGTACAGCAAACCATCGCCAAGCGCGGCGGCGGCGTGCCGCCGACCAGCGCTCTTGAACAGCAGGTACTGGAACGCCTGATCGTCGAAAACCTGCAGCTGCAGATCGGCGAGCGCTCTGGCATCCGCATTACCGACGAAGAGCTGAACCAGGCCATCAGCACCATTGCCCAGCGCAATGGCATGTCGCTGGACCAGTTCCGCGCCGCCCTGGCCCGTGACGGCCTGTCGTTCGATGACGCTCGCGAGCAGGTCAAGCGCGAGATGATCATCAGCCGCGTGCGTCAGCGCCGTGTGGCCGAACGCATTCAGGTGTCGGAGCAGGAAGTGAAAAACTTCCTCAATTCCGACATGGGCAAGATGCAGATGTCGGAAGAGTACCGCCTGGCCAACATCCTCATCCCGACCCCGGAAGCCGCCAGCTCGGATGATATCCAGAAGGCAGCGCGCAAGGTGGGTGATGTGTACCAGCAGCTGCGCCAGGGCGCCGACTTCGGCCAGATGGCGATTGCCAACTCCGCCAGCGAAAACGCCCTGGAAGGCGGCGAGATGGGCTGGCGTAAAGCCGGCCAGCTGCCACCCGACTTCGCCAAGATGCTCAGCAGCATGCCGGTCGGTGAAATTACCCAGCCTATTCGCATCCCTAACGGCTTCATCATCCTCAAGCTCGAGGAGAAGCGCGGCGGTAGCGAGAACGTGCTGCGTGACGAAGTGCATGTACGCCACATTCTGATCAAGCCAAGCGAAATCCGCAGCGAAGCGGCCACCGAGCAACTGGCCGAGCGCCTGTACGACCGCATCAAGAACGGCGAAGACTTCGGCGAGCTGGCGAAAAGCTTCTCGGAAGACCCGGGTTCGGCGCTCAACGGCGGCGACCTCAACTGGGTAGACCCGAACAGCCTGGTACCGGAGTTCCGCGAACAGATGGCCAACGCCCAGCAAGGCGTAGTCACCAAACCGTTCAAGACCCAGTACGGCTGGCACGTTCTGGAAGTGCTGGGCCGCCGCGCCACCGACAGCACCGAACAGGCACGTGAGCAACAGGCCCAGAGCGTCCTGCGCAACCGCAAGTACGACGAAGAGCTGCAAACCTGGCTGCGCCAGATTCGCGACGAAGCCTACGTTGAAATCAAGCTGCCTGGCGCTGACCAGGCCGCCCAGTGAAGCCCCTGCGCTTCGCCGTCACCCCCGGCGAGCCGGCCGGCATAGGCCCTGACCTGTGCCTGCTGCTTGCCGCAGACGCCCAGCCCCACCCCCTGATCGCCATCACCAGCCGTGACCTGCTCGCCGAGCGGGCCACGCAGCTGGGGCTGGCTGTCAGCCTGCTGCCAGTCGTCCCGGGCCAATGGCCCGACCGACCGGCACCGGCGGGCAGCCTGTACGTGTGGGATACCCCTCTCGCCGCCCCGGTGGTGCCAGGCCAGCTCGACAAAGCCAACGCGGCGTTCGTGCTGGAAACACTGTCCCGCGCCGGGCAAGGCTGCCTGGATGGGCATTTTGCCGGGATGATCACCGCCCCTGTCCACAAGGGCGTGATAAACGAAAGCGGTATCGCCTTCTCAGGGCATACCGAATTCCTTGCCGAGCTGACCCACACCGCGCAGGTGGTAATGATGCTGGCCACCCGCGGCCTGCGCGTGGCCCTGGTGACCACCCACCTGCCGCTGCGTGATATTGCCGACGCCATCACTGCCGAGCGCGTCGAACGTGTAACCCGTATCCTGCATGCCGACATGCGCGACAAGTTCGGCATTGCCAACCCGCGCATACTGGTATGTGGCCTTAACCCGCACGCGGGCGAGGGCGGCCACCTGGGCCGCGAGGAAATCGACATCATCGAGCCGACCCTGGCCCGCCTGCGCACCGAAGGCATGGACCTGCGCGGGCCGCTGCCGGCCGATACCCTGTTTACCCCCAAATATCTGGAGCACTGCGACGCGGTGCTGGCGATGTACCACGACCAAGGCCTGCCTGTACTCAAGTACAAAGGCTTCGGCGCTGCAGTCAACGTGACCCTGGGCCTGCCGATCATCCGTACGTCGGTCGACCACGGCACCGCCCTGGACCTCGCCGGCACCGGCAACGTCGACACCGGCAGCCTGCGCGTCGCGCTGGAAACCGCCTACCAGATGGCCGAGAACCGACCATGAACGAGCAATACCAACACCGGGCGCGCAAGCGCTTCGGCCAGAACTTCCTGCACGACGCCGGCATCATCGACCGCATCCTGCGTGCCATCAACGCCAAGGCCGGCGAACACCTGCTGGAAATCGGCCCAGGCCAGGGCGCCCTGACCGAAGGCCTGCTGGGCAGCGGTGCACAACTGGACGTGGTGGAGCTGGACAAGGACCTGGTCCCGATCCTGCAGCACAAGTTCGCTGGCCGCACTAACTTCCGCCTGCACCAGGGCGACGCCCTGAAGTTCGACTTCAACCAGTTGGGCGTACCGCCGCGCAGCCTCAAGGTGGTAGGCAACCTGCCCTACAACATTTCCACCCCACTGATCTTCCATCTGCTCAGCCATGCCGGGCTGATCCGCGACATGCACTTCATGCTGCAAAAGGAAGTGGTCGAGCGCATGGCCGCAGGCCCAGGCGGTGGTGACTGGGGGCGCTTGTCGATCATGGTGCAGTACCACTGCCGCGTCGAGCACCTGTTCAACGTGGGCCCTGGTGCCTTCAACCCGCCGCCAAAAGTGGACTCGGCCATCGTGCGCCTGGTGCCGCACGAGGTGCTGCCGTTCCCGGCCAAGGACCACCTGCTGCTGGAGCGCGTCGTTCGCGAAGCGTTCAACCAGCGTCGCAAGACACTGCGCAATACCCTCAAAGGCCTGCTCGACAGCGCGGCCATCGAGGCAGCCGGCGTGGATGGCAGCTTGCGTCCCGAACAGCTGGACCTGGCGGCCTTTGTGCGCCTGGCTGACCAGTTGGCTGATCAGCAAGCCTGATATCGCTTGTACCGGCCTCTTCGCGGGTAAACCCGCTCCCACAGGTACGCCACAGCCTTCGAATACTGTGCAATTCCTGTGGGAGCGGGTTCACCCGCGAAGAGGCCGGCGCTGACAACAAAGACCACAAGCCCCACACCGCTGGCCCTCCCCCCTCCCAATGGCCTAGACTGCATTATTGCGTCAGCTCGCCCAAGGCCCTTGCATGTCCGACCCCCGCTATCAAATCGACGTCAACGTCGTGACTCGCTACCTGAAAGAACAATCCGACCCGGAAAACAGTCGTTTCGCTTTCGCCTACACCATCACCGTCCAGAACAAAGGCTCGCTGAAAGCCAAGCTGCTGTCACGCCACTGGCTGATCACCAATGGTGACGGCGAGGTCGAGGAAGTACGGGGCTCAGGCGTGGTGGGCCAACAGCCCAACATCGACCCGGGCCAGAGCCATACTTACAGCAGCGGTGCGGTGATCACCACCCGGGTGGGCACCATGCAAGGCAGTTATCAGATGTTCGCCGAAGACGGTAAGCGCTTCGACGCCGAGATCGCCCCCTTCCGCCTCGCAGTGCCCGGGGCGTTGCACTGATGGCAACCTACGCCGTCGGTGATCTGCAGGGCTGCCTGCAGCCCCTCAAGTGCCTGCTGGAACGTGTCAGTTTCAACCCGGCCGTTGACCGCCTGTGGCTGGTCGGTGACCTGGTCAACCGCGGCCCCGAATCACTGGAAACCCTGCGTTTTCTGTATTCGATACGCCAGTCGCTGGTGTGCGTGCTCGGCAACCATGACCTGCACCTGCTGGCCGCCTGGTACAACGTCGAGCGCCTGAAGAAAAGCGACACGCTGCGCGAGATCATCGAAGCACCGGATGCCGACCAGCTGTTCCACTGGCTGCGCCAGCAAAAACTGCTGCATTACGACGAGGCAAGGGGTATCGCCATGTCGCACGCCGGCATCCCGCCGCAGTGGACGCTCGGCCAGGCCCTTGGTCTTGCGGCTGAGGTGGAAGAAGTATTGCGCGACGACGGCCGCCTGAAGCTATACCTCGACGGCATGTACGGCAACGAGCCGAACAAGTGGAGCAAGAACCTCTCCGGCATCGAACGCCTGCGGGTCATTACCAATTACTTCACGCGCATGCGCTTCTGCACCGCCGAGGGGAAACTTGACCTCAAGAGCAAGGAAGGACTGGGCACCGCGCCCAAGGGCTACAAGCCCTGGTTTGCCCACAAGGACCGCCGCTCGCGGCATGTGAAGATCATTTTCGGCCACTGGGCTGCCCTCGAAGGCCGGGTCAACGAGCCAGGCGTCATCGCCCTGGACACCGGCTGCGTGTGGGGCGGCGCCATGACCTTGTACAACGTCGACAGCGGCGAATACCACCGTTGTGACTGCGCCGACGACGGCACCCTGCGCCAGCCGGCACAACCCACTACACTCAACGACCACACCCGAAGGAAGTAGTACCCATGAGCGAATTCAAGCGCATCCCTCCCGAGCAGGCCTTGGAGCTTCGCAAGCAAGAAGGTGCGGTCGTCGTCGACATTCGCGACTCCCAAGCCTTCGCCGCCGGTCATATCACCGGTGCCCGGCACCTGGATAACCATTCGGTTGCCGATTTCATCCGCAACGCCGACCTCGATGCACCTACCCTGGTGGTCTGCTATCACGGCAATTCCAGCCAGAGCGCTGCCGCCTACCTGGTCGGCCAGGGCTTTTCCGACGTGTACAGCGTGGACGGCGGCTTTGAACTGTGGCGCGCCACCTACCCGGCCGAGACCGCCCAAGGCACCGCCGAATAAAAATTTTCATTTCTACTGCAGCCCGCGCCCTGTGCGGGCTTGCGGCTTATCTGACGAACGGTAGTTCGCAACTTCTCCGCCCCTCCCCCTTGAACTTGCCGATAACCAACTATTCTTAAGCGCAGGCCATCCAGAAAAAGGGGAGAGCCGGTACACCGGCGTGCGGGTCATCGGTAGCGTTACAGGGTGTTCTGGGGGGTATACAGCAGCCGGCAAAACCGGTTGCATGCCAGCATCAGCTGACTGATCCGGCGTCGTCTCCACGTATCGAGCGAGGTGACGTCATGAGTATTTTTAGCCACTTCCAACAACGTTTCGAGTCCACGCGCCAGGAAGAACTCTCGCTGCAGGAGTACCTCGAGCTGTGCAAAGAGGATCGCAGTGCCTACGCATCGGCGGCCGAACGGCTGTTGCTGGCCATCGGTGAGCCAGAGCTGATCGACACCTCTACCAACTCCAGGCTGTCGCGCATCTTCTCCAACAAGGTTATCCGCCGCTATCCGGCCTTTGCCGACTTCCATGGCATGGAAGAGTGCATCGACCAGATCGTGTCTTATTTCCGCCACGCCGCCCAAGGCCTGGAAGAAAAGAAACAAATCCTCTATCTGCTGGGCCCGGTGGGCGGCGGTAAATCGTCGCTGGCCGAAAAACTCAAGCAGCTGATGGAAAAGGTACCGTTCTATGCCATCAAGGGCTCGCCGGTATTCGAGTCGCCCCTGGGGCTGTTTAACGCTACCGAAGACGGGGCCATCCTCGAGGAAGAGTACGGCATCTCGCGGCGCTACCTGAACACCATCATGTCGCCCTGGGCCACCAAACGCCTGCAGGAGTTCGGCGGCGACATCAGCAAGTTCAAAGTGGTCAAGCTGTACCCATCGATCCTCAACCAGATCGCCATCGCCAAGACCGAGCCGGGCGACGAGAACAACCAGGACATTTCCGCCCTGGTCGGCAAGGTCGATATTCGCAAGCTTGAGGAATTCCCGCAGAACGACGCCGATGCCTACAGCTATTCGGGCGCGCTGTGCCGGGCCAACCAGGGCCTGATGGAATTCGTCGAGATGTTCAAGGCCCCGATCAAGGTCCTGCACCCATTGCTCACGGCCACCCAGGAAGGTAACTACAACAGTACCGAGGGGCTGGGTGCCATTCCCTACACCGGCATCCTGTTGGCCCACTCCAACGAATCGGAGTGGCACACCTTCCGCAACAACAAGAACAACGAGGCGTTCATCGACCGGATCTACATCGTCAAGGTGCCGTACTGCCTGCGCGTCAGCGATGAGATCAAGATCTACGACAAGTTGCTGATCAACAGCTCGCTGGCCAAGGCCCATTGCGCGCCAGACACCCTCAAGATGCTCGCCCAGTTCACGGTACTTTCGCGCCTCAAGGAGCCAGAGAACTCCAACATCTACTCGAAGATGCGCGTCTACGACGGCGAGAACCTCAAGGACACCGACCCCAAGGCCAAGTCGATCCAGGAGTACCGGGACTCGGCAGGCGTCGACGAGGGCATGAACGGTCTGTCGACCCGCTTCGCCTTCAAGATCCTTTCCAAAGTCTTCAACTTCGACCCACACGAAATTGCGGCCAACCCGGTTCACCTGCTGTATGTGCTTGAACAGCAGATCGAACAGGAACAGTTCCCTGCCGAAGTGCGCGAACGCTACCTGCGCTACCTGAAGGAGTACCTGGCACCGCGCTATATCGAATTTATCGGCAAGGAAATCCAGACCGCCTACCTGGAGTCCTACAGCGAATACGGCCAGAACATTTTCGACCGCTACGTGCTGTACGCCGACTTCTGGATCCAGGACCAGGAGTACCGCGATCCGGAGACCGGCGAAATCCTCAACCGCATCGCCCTCAATGAAGAGCTGGAGAAGATCGAGAAACCGGCCGGTATCAGCAACCCGAAAGATTTCCGCAACGAAATCGTCAACTTCGTGCTGCGTGCCCGTGCCAACAACAACGGGAAGAACCCGAGCTGGCTGAGCTATGAAAAGCTGCGGGTGGTGATCGAGAAGAAAATGTTCTCCAACACCGAAGACCTGCTGCCGGTCATCAGCTTCAACGCCAAGGCCAGCAAGGAAGACCAACAGAAACACAACGACTTCGTCACGCGCATGGTGGAGCGTGGCTACACCGACAAACAGGTTCGCCTGCTGTCGGAATGGTACCTGCGGGTCAGGAAATCGCAATAAAGCGGCAAGCTTCTAGCCGCAAGCTGCAAGCTGCCCGGCGTCGGCGCTTCTGTCTACGCCACAGCTTGCAGCCGCGGTGGCTGCTCTTTCTTGCAGCTTGAAGCTCGTGGCTTGCAGCTGCATCCAGTCACCGGAGGGACCATGAGCTACGTTATAGACCGACGCCTGAACGGCAAGAACAAGAGCACGGTCAACCGCCAGCGCTTCCTGCGGCGGTACCGTGAACACATCAAGAAAGCCGTCGAAGAGGCGGTAAGCCGCCGTTCCATCATGGACATGGAACATGGCGAGCAGATCAGCATTCCGGGCCGCGACATTGACGAACCCGTGCTCCACCACGGTCGTGGGGGTAAACAGACCGTTGTGCACCCCGGCAACAAGGAATTCACTGCCGGCGAACATATCCCCAGGCCCCAAGGTGGCGGCGGGGGTGGCGGCGGCCGCGGCAAGGCGGGCAACTCCGGCGACGGCATGGATGACTTCGTCTTCCAGATCACCCAGGAAGAGTTTCTCGAGTTCATGTTCGAGGATCTCGAACTGCCCAACCTCGTCAAACGTCACCTGACCGGCACCGACACCTTCAAGACCGTACGCGCAGGTATAGCCAACGAGGGCAATCCGTCACGCATCAACATCGTGCGCACCCTGCGCTCGGCGCATGCCCGGCGTATTGCCCTGACCGGCAGCAGCCGCGCACTGTTGCGCGAAGCACAAAAGGAACTCGACCGCCTGCGGGTCGAGGAGCCGGACAACTTCACCGATATCCAGGAAATCGAACAGGAAATCGAGCGCCTGAAGGCACGCATTAACCGCCTGCCCTTCCTCGATACCTTCGATCTCAAATACAACCTGCTGGTCAAGCAGCCCAACCCCAGTTCCAAGGCGGTGATGTTCTGCCTGATGGACGTCTCCGGCTCCATGACCCAGGCCACCAAGGACATCGCCAAGCGCTTCTTCATCCTCCTGTACCTGTTCCTCAAGCGTAACTACGACCGCATCGAAGTGGTGTTCATCCGCCACCACACCAGCGCCCGGGAAGTCGACGAGGAAGAATTCTTCTACTCACGGGAAACCGGCGGCACCATCGTCTCCAGCGCGCTCAAGCTGATGCAGGAGATCATGGCCGAACGCTACCCGGCCAGCGACTGGAACATCTACGCCGCCCAAGCGTCGGACGGCGACAACTGGAATGACGACTCGCCAATCTGCCGCGACATCCTCTCCAAGCAGATCATGCCGCACGTGCAGTACTACACTTACGTCGAGATCACTCCCCGTGAGCACCAGGCGCTGTGGTATGAATACGAGCGCATCGGCGAAGCATTCCCCGACACGTTCGCCCAGCAGCAGTTGGTATCGGCCGGCGACATCTACCCGGTCTTCCGTGAACTCTTTCAGCGCAGGTTAGCCACATGACCGCCAGAGCACAGAGACGCCAACCCATTTCCACCGGGTCCGAGTGGACGTTCGAGCTGATCCAGACCTACGACCGGGAAATCAGCCGCCTGGCCGAACGTTACGCCCTGGACACTTACCCCAACCAGATCGAGGTCATCACGGCCGAGCAGATGATGGACGCCTATGCCTCGGTCGGGATGCCGCTGGGTTACCACCACTGGTCCTACGGCAAGCAGTTCCTCAGCACAGAGAAGTCCTACAGCCGCGGCCAGATGGGCCTTGCCTACGAGATCGTGATCAACTCCGACCCGTGCATCGCGTACCTGATGGAAGAAAACACCATGTGCATGCAGGCACTGGTGATTGCCCACGCCTGCTACGGCCACAACAGCTTTTTCAAAGGCAACTACCTGTTCCGCACCTGGACCGACGCCAGCTCGATCATCGACTACCTGGTGTTTGCCAAGCAGTACATCGCCCAGTGCGAAGAGCGCCACGGCATCGACGCTGTGGAAGACCTGATCGACTCCTGCCATGCCCTGATGAACTATGGCGTGGACCGCTACAAGCGGCCCTACCCTATCTCCGCAGAAGAGGAACGGCGCCGACAGAAAGAACGCGAGGAGCACCTGCAGCGCCAGATCAACGACCTGTGGCGCACCATCCCGAAAAGCGCCGAGCGGGGTAATGAACGCGATGATGCGCGCTTCCCCGCCGAACCACAGGAAAACATCCTCTATTTCATCGAGAAGAACGCCCCGCTACTCGAACCCTGGCAGCGTGAGGTGGTGCGCATCGTGCGCAAGATCGCCCAGTACTTCTACCCGCAGCGCCAGACCCAGGTAATGAACGAAGGTTGGGCAACCTTCTGGCACTACACGCTGATGAACGACCTGTACGACGAAGGGCTGATCACCGAAGGCTTCATGATGGAGTTCTTGCAGTCGCACACCAGCGTGGTGTTCCAGCCCGGCTTCGACAGCCCCTATTACAGCGGCATCAACCCCTACGCGCTGGGCTTTGCGATGTACACCGACATCCGCCGCATGTGCGAGAACCCGACCGAGGAAGATCGCCACTGGTTCCCCGACATTGCAGGCAGTGATTGGCTTTCTACCATCAAGTTCGCCATGAGCAGTTTCAAGGACGAGAGCTTCATCCTGCAATACCTGTCACCCAAGGTGATGCGCGACCTCAAGCTGTTCAGCATCCTTGATGACGACCAGCGCGACGACCTGCTGGTGCCAGCCATTCACGATGAAGCCGGCTATCGGGTGATTCGTGAGCTGCTGGCCGCGCAGTACAACCTGGGCAACCGTGAACCGAACGTGCAGATCTGGAGCGTCGACCGTCGCGGTGACCGCTCGCTGACCCTGCGCCACCAGCAACACAACCGCAAACCGCTGGGCGACTCTACCGAGGAAGTGCTCAAGCACCTGCATCGCCTGTGGGGCTTCGATATCCACCTGGAGACCGTGCAGGGCGAGCAAGTGATGAAAACCCACCACATGCCACCCCGTGGCGAGCATGGCGAAAGTGCGGACTACGGGCGCATGGACCTGGCAGTCATTCACCATCTCTAGTGCACCGCCATAACGGCCGACGGGTTATCCTGTCGGCCGTTATGGAGAGTTGCACATGCACATCTACAAAGTCGGCGGCGCCGTGCGCGACCGCCTGCTCGGCCGCCCCGTCAGCGATATCGACTGGCTGGTGGTAGGCGCCACCGTCGAAGAAATGCACGCCAAAGGCTATAGGCCGGTAGGCGCAGACTTTCCGGTATTCCTGCACCCGAAAACCGGCGAGGAATATGCCCTGGCCCGTACCGAGCGCAAGAGCGGGCGCGGTTATGGCGGGTTCACTTTTCACGCCAGCCCTGACGTCACCCTGGAAGAAGACCTGATCCGCCGTGATTTGACCATCAACGCGATGGCCGAGGACGAAGCGGGGACGGTGTACGACCCCCACCATGGCAAAGACGATCTGGAAAATCGAATTTTACGCCACGTTTCTCCGGCATTCGCCGAAGATCCCTTGCGCGTTCTGCGCGTTGCGCGCTTTGCTGCCCGGTATGCACCGCTGGGTTTCCGGGTTGCCGAAGAAACGCTTGCACTGATGCGCCAGATCAGTGCCTCTGGCGAACTGCAGGCGCTGACTGCCGAGCGCAGCTGGAAGGAGATCGAGCGGGCGCTGATGGAGGCAAAACCCCAGGTTTTCTTCCAGGTGCTGCGCGATTGCGACGCCCTGCCGGCCATGCTGCCTGAGCTTGTTGACGATGCACAGGCCTTGGCGGCGCTGGAGCAGGCAGCAGCGCATGAACAGCCCCTGCACGTGCGCTGGGCCTGCCTGTTGCGCGGGCTGGCACCGGCCTCGATAAAAGCCGTCAACCAGCGTCTGAAGGCACCGCGTGAGTGCCAGGAACTGGCCCTGCTGACAGGCGAATGCCTGGCGCAGGCGAATCAGGCGCTGGAGCTGCCTGCCACGGCACTGCTGGAACTGTTGCAGAAGTTCGATGTTTACAGGAGGCCGCAGCGGTTCGAGGACTTTGTGGTGGTCTGCGAGATGGCGGCGCTGGGCGATGGCGAGCAAGGTTATCCACAGGCCGATTACCTGCGAGGCGCAGCAGCGGCGGCGCGAGCGGTGGATGTGAAACCACTGGTACAGGCCGGGCTGACTGGACAGGCCCTGGGCGAAGCGCTCAAAGCCGAGCGGCTGAAAGCGCTTGAGGCTTACCAACTCGTCTGACCTTCCCGGCCCCTTCGCGGCTTTAGCCGCGAAAGGGCCGAAACAGGCTTAAGCGGGGGTCAGCTGCAAACCGCGCCACTCGAAGGCGACCGGGGCCAGTACCTGGTCAATCTGTGCCTCTTGCCACAACCGGGCCATGGTCTTGCCCGCGCCCGGATGCATCAGCTGAGGGGCCAGTAACGACAGCGGCCACAGCACAAAAGCGTTCTTCAGGATCTCGGCCCGAGGCAACACCAGCCCATCGAACGTGCCGTGCAGATCGTCATACATCAGCACGTCGATATCCAGCGGCAGCCCTTTGCGGTCCGGCGCGTAACGGCCATTCTCGGCCTCGATGAACTTCAATCGACGGTCCAGTTCGATCAGCGGCAGCGCGGTTTGCCCGGTCACCACGAAATTGATGAACGGCCCGCTCTTGATCCCCACCGCCTGGCTTTCGAACACCGGCGAGCAGCGCATGTCTGTGAGGATGCCCGCCAACGCATCGAGCCCGGCGCACAAATGCGCCTCACGGTCGATGTTGCTGCCAAGGCCCAGGTAAACCGTGCTCAGAGACATCCGCGCTCGATCTCCACGCCAACACCGCCACGGGCCGCTGGTACCGCACCCGGCTTGGTCAGCTTCAGCCGCACCCAAGGGATATGGAATTCTTCCATGAGCGTTGCCACCAGGCGCTCGGCAAAGGTTTCCACCAACTCGAAACGCGCCTGCTCGGCAAACGCCTGGATGCGCGCCGACACACTGGCATAGTCCAGCGCCAGGTTCAGCTCATCACCCGCTGCGGCCGGGCGGTTGTCCCAGGCAAAGCTCAGGTCCAGGCGCAAGCACTGGCGAATATCCCGCTCCCAGTCATAGGCACCGATGACGGTATCGACTTCCAGGCCTTCGATGAACACTCTGTCCAAGCACTTCTCTCCACAGCACGACAAGGGCGACTGGCGCCGTTAGAATCAGGGCGTCCTCGCCCGGAATAGTTAGCATGTTTTGGTTACTGGCGTTGCTCGCCTACCTGCTCGGCTCGCTGTCCTTCGCCATTCTCCTCAGCCGCCTTTCGGGCAGCCCGGACCCGCGTTCCAGCGGCTCAGGCAATGCCGGCGCCACCAACATGCTACGCCTGGCGGGCCGCAAAATGGCGATCCTGACCCTGCTTGGCGACCTGTGCAAGGGCCTTTTGCCGGTATTGCTCGCCCACCTTGCCGGGCTGGACCTGCACGCGCAGGCCTGGGTGGGCGTATGCGCGGTACTGGGCCACCTGTTCCCCCTGTACTTCCGTTTCCAGGGCGGCAAGGGCGTGGCGACGGCTGCCGGCATGCTCATGGGCCTGTATTTTCCGGCCGCGCTGCTGGCGATCGGCGCCTGGCTGCTGACCTTCTACCTCACCCGTACCAGCTCGCTGGCGGCGCTGATTGCCACGCCATTGACCTTGCCATTGCTGGCCTGGCGCGAGCCCGAAGCCTTGCTGCCGATCACCGTGCTGACCGTGTTGATCGTATGGCGCCACCGCAAAAACCTGCGCGACCTGTTCGCGGGGCGCGAACGGCACTTCTGATCGTTCGCCATCAAACACTACAGCGGCGGTAACTGCTCCATCGGCCAGCGTGCCTGCACGCTGATCGCCAGGTCCTGCTGTTGCCCGGCCAACAGGCGCTGGCAACCGGCGTAAGCGATCATCGCGCCGTTGTCGGTACAGAACTGCGGGCGCGCGTAGTACACGTTGCCCTTGATGCTGCCGAGCATGTCCTCGAGCGACGCACGCAAGGCCTTGTTGGCACTCACGCCACCCGCGATGACCAGGCGTTTGAGGCCAGTCTGCTTGAGCGCCCGCTTGCACTTGATGGTCAAAGTCTCCACCACCGCCTGCTGGAATGCCAGGGACAGGTCGCAACGGGTTTGCTCACTGTCGTCGCCAGCATTCTTGCATTGCTGCCAGGTGTTGAGGGCAAAGGTCTTGAGGCCGCTGAAGCTGAATTCCAGCCCCGGGCGGTCAGTCATCGGCCGCGGGAACACGAAGCGCCCAGGTACGCCCTGCTCGGCCAGGCGCGCGATTTCCGGGCCGCCGGGGTAGTTAAGGCCGATCAGCTTGGCGGTCTTGTCGAACGCTTCGCCGGCGGCATCGTCCAGGCTCTCGCCCAGCAGCTCGTACTGGCCGATGCCATCGACGCGTACCAGCTGGGTGTGGCCGCCCGAAACCAACAAAGCGACGAACGGAAACTCAGGTGGGTTTTGTTCCAGCATGGGCGCCAGCAAGTGGCCTTCCATGTGGTGCACGCCAATCGCCGGAATGTCCCACGCAAAGGCCAGCGCCTGGGCGCACGAGGCGCCCACCAGCAATGCCCCGACCAGGCCAGGACCCGCGGTGTAGGCGATGGCGTCGATCTCGGTGGCGACGCAACCCGCCTCCTCCAGCACCTGGCGGATAAGCGGCAACATGCGCTTTACGTGGTCACGCGAGGCCAGTTCGGGCACCACACCGCCAAACACGCGGTGCAGGTCAATCTGGCTGAACAGTGCGTCGGCCAGCAGGCCGCGCTCGCTGTCGTATAATGCGACGCCAGTTTCGTCGCAGGATGTTTCCAATCCCAGTACTAGCATGGGCTCGTCCCTTGTGGGGGCTGAATTCGAAGGCGCGCATGATAGTCCCCGTGTCGGACGCCGACCAGCGGTTTTCGATCAGAGGCTTTGCATTCCGGCTTGCTAAGGGTTAACATCCGCAACCCTTGAAAACCGACGTTCTCCAGCACACCTTTGTTTTGCCAGGAGCACGTCTACCCCGGTAATGAATTAAGGTAGCCCTGGATGCCAGCCGTCAAAGTTAAAGAGAACGAACCCTTCGACGTAGCTCTGCGTCGTTTCAAGCGCTCCTGCGAAAAAGCCGGTGTACTGGCTGAAGTTCGTAGCCGCGAGTTTTACGAGAAGCCGACCGCAGAGCGTAAGCGCAAAGCAGCTGCTGCTGTTAAGCGTCACGCCAAGAAAGTTCAGCGCGAACAGCGCCGCGCCGTTCGTCTGTACTAATACAGGCGTTCTACGCAAAGCTTCTGCCCTGCCCGGTTAACCACCGGGCGATGGCAGCGGTCGCTTCAAACTTGAGCAGCTAGCTCAAGGCCCTGCACAAGCTCATGCGAACTGCATACGGGGCAACCTGCCTGAAACGTCAGAGCTGGTCTTTCTTGTTGTATGACCAGACGTGCACGTCCGACTGACGGGCCCTTAGGGGCTGGCGACGAGCACACACTCCCTCACACTTCCCCAATCAGCACTCGCCCTATTCGGCGCGTGAGCGATTAGACTTGCCAGTTGCCAGATGACGAGACTGCCATGGCCGGGCTGATTCCCCAGAGCTTCATTGACGACCTGATCAACCGCCTCGACATCGTCGACGTGGTGAGTTCGCGCGTCCAGCTGAAAAAAACCGGCAAAAACTACTCCGCCTGCTGCCCGTTCCACAAGGAGAAGACCCCTTCCTTCACGGTCAGCCCCGACAAGCAGTTCTACTACTGCTTCGGCTGCGGCGCCGGCGGCAACGCCCTGGGCTTCGTCATGGACCACGACAACCTGGACTTCCCCCAGGCTGTCGAAGAACTGGCCCGCGCCGCAGGCATGGAAGTGCCCCGCGAGCAAGGGCGCCGCGACCAGAAGCCTCGCCAGCCAACCGACTCGCCACTGTACCCGCTGCTGGACGCCGCCTCGGAGTTCTATCGCCAGGCCCTGCGCAGCCACCCGACCCGCAAGGCCGCAGTGGACTACCTCAAAGGCCGCGGCCTGTCCGGAGAGATCGCCCGCGATTTCTGCCTGGGTTTCGCCCCGCCCGGCTGGGACAACCTGCTCAAGCACCTGGGGGCCGACACCCTGCAGCAAAAGGTGATGATCGATGCCGGCCTGCTGATCGAGAACGCCGAAAGCGGCAAGCGCTACGACCGCTTCCGCGACCGGGTAATGTTCCCCATCCGTGATAGCCGCGGGCGCATCATCGCCTTCGGCGGCCGGGTACTGGGCGACGACAAACCCAAGTACCTGAACTCCCCGGAAACCCCGGTGTTCCACAAGGGCCAGGAACTGTACGGGCTGTACGAGGCGCGCAAGCACAACCGCAACCTCGACGAAATCATCGTCGTCGAGGGTTACATGGACGTCATCGCGCTGGCTCAGCAGGGCCTGCGCAACGCCGTGGCCACCCTTGGCACCGCCACCAGCGAAGAGCACCTCAAGCGTTTGTTCCGGGTAGTGCCCAGCGTGCTGTTCTGCTTCGACGGCGACCAGGCCGGGCGCAAGGCCGCCTGGCGTGCGTTGGAGTCAACCCTGTCGAACCTGCAGGACGGCCGCCGCGCGCGCTTCCTGTTCCTGCCCGAGGGCGAAGACCCAGACAGCCTGGTGCGTGCCGAAGGCACCGATGCCTTCAAGGCCCGCATCAACCAGCACGCCCAGCCGCTGGCCGATTACTTCTTCGAGCAACTGGGCGCTGAAGCCGACCCGCGATCACTGGAAGGCAAGGCGCACATGGCGACCCTGGCCGCACCGTTGATCGAAAAGATCCCCGGGGCCAACCTGCGCCAACTGATGCGCAACCGCCTGAAAGAAATCACCGGCCTGGACCCACAACAGGTCGAGCAACTGGCGCAACAAGCTCCGCCAGCCAGTAGCGTGCCGGACTACGACCCTGGCTACGACTACGATGCCATGGCCAGCTACACCCCTGATTTCGGCGACATGCCGCCGCAGCACGACTTCGCCCCCGCTCAGCAGGAACCGGCATGGAAGCCGAACAAGGGCGGCGGTAAAAAGCAGTGGAGCGACAAACCCTGGGACAAGAACCGCAAGGGCGGCAAGCCCTGGCAGCAACGTGACGAAGCGCCACCGCGCGTGCCAGCACCGGTCGAACCACCTACCCTGGCGGCCCTGCGCACCCTGCTGCACCACCCGTTGCTGGCCGGAAAGGTCGAAGATGCCAGCCACTTTGCCGACGAAGAACACCTGTACAGCCAGCTGTTGGTGGCATTGATCGAAGCCGCACAGAAAAATCCTGGGCTAAGCTCAATGCAGCTGATTGCACGTTGGCATGGCACCGAACAGGGCCGCCTGCTGCGGGCCCTGGCGGAAAAGGAATGGCTGATCGTGGCCGACAACCTTGAACAACAGTTTTTCGACACTATAACTAGCTTGTCCGCCCGCCAACGCGAGCGCAGCCTGGAACAACTGCTCAGGAAATCACGTCAAAGTGAATTGACCAGCGAGGAAAAAACCCAGCTCCTCGCCTTGCTGAGCCGGAAAGTTCCCGCACAAACGCCGACCTCATCTGGCGCGTGAGGCCCATGCTCGGGTATAATCCTCGGCTTGTTTTTTGCCCGCCAAGACCTTCAGTGGATAGGGTGTTATGTCCGGAAAAGCGCAACAGCAGTCTCGTATCAAAGAGTTGATCACCCGCGGTCGTGAGCAGGGCTACCTGACTTACGCGGAGGTCAACGACCACCTGCCTGAGGATATTTCAGATCCTGAACAGGTGGAAGACATCATCCGCATGATCAACGACATGGGGATCAACGTATTCGAGAGTGCTCCGGATGCGGATGCCCTTCTGTTGGCGGAAGCCGACACCGACGAAGCCGCGGCCGAAGAAGCCGCTGCTGCGTTGGCGGCAGTTGAAACCGATATCGGCCGCACGACTGACCCGGTGCGCATGTACATGCGCGAAATGGGTACCGTCGAGCTGCTGACCCGCGAAGGCGAGATCGAAATCGCCAAGCGTATCGAGGAAGGCATCCGTGAAGTGATGGGCGCCATCGCCCACTTCCCGGGTACTGTCGATTACATTCTCAGCGAATATGACCGCGTCACCACCGAGGGTGGCCGCCTGTCCGACGTGCTCAGCGGCTACATCGACCCTGACGACAACATCGCCGCGCCGACCGAAGAGGTGCCGATCCCTGGCGCCAAGGCCGCAGCCGCGAAGGAAGAGTCCGACGACGAAGAGGAAGAGTCCGAAGGCAGTGACGACGAGGAAGAGACCGAGAGCGGTCCGGACCCGGTAGTCGCAGCCCAGCGTTTCGGTGCGGTATCCGACCAGCTTCAGGCGACTGTCAAGGTCGTGAAGAAGAACGGTCGTGCCCACAAGGAAAGCATCGAGGCCCTGCAAGCCCTCGCCGACCTGTTCATGCCGATCAAGCTGGTACCCAAGCAGTTCGAGGTGCTGGTAGAACGTGTTCGTGATGCACTGAACCGTCTGCGTCAGCAAGAACGCGCCATCATGCAGCTGTGTGTGCGTGATGCCCGCATGCCGCGTGCCGACTTCCTGCGCATGTTCCCCAGCAACGAAACCGACCAGACCTGGAGCGGTGACCTGGCCAAGCGCAACACCAAATGGGCTGCCGCCCTGGGTGAAAAGGACGCCGCCATCGTTGCTTGCCAGCAGAAGCTGATCGACCTTGAGACCGAAACCGGCCTGACCGTTGCCGAGATCAAGGACATCAACCGTCGCATGTCGATCGGCGAAGCCAAGGCCCGCCGCGCCAAGAAAGAAATGGTCGAGGCGAACCTGCGTCTGGTGATTTCCATCGCCAAGAAGTACACCAACCGTGGCCTGCAGTTCCTTGACCTGATCCAGGAAGGCAACATCGGCTTGATGAAGGCGGTGGACAAGTTCGAATACCGTCGCGGCTACAAGTTCTCGACCTACGCCACCTGGTGGATCCGGCAGGCGATTACCCGCTCGATCGCCGACCAGGCACGCACCATCCGTATTCCGGTGCACATGATCGAGACGATCAACAAGCTCAACCGTATTTCCCGCCAGATGCTGCAGGAAATGGGTCGCGAACCGACCCCGGAAGAGCTGGGCGAGCGCATGGAAATGCCTGAGGACAAGATCCGCAAGGTACTGAAGATCGCCAAAGAGCCGATCTCCATGGAAACCCCGATCGGTGACGACGAAGATTCGCACCTGGGCGACTTCATCGAGGACTCGACCATGCAGTCCCCGATTGATGTGGCCACGGTCGAAAGCCTCAAGGAAGCCACCCGTGACGTGCTCTCGGGCCTGACTGCACGCGAAGCCAAAGTGCTGCGCATGCGTTTCGGTATCGACATGAACACCGACCACACCCTCGAAGAGGTGGGCAAGCAGTTTGACGTAACGCGTGAGCGGATCCGTCAGATCGAAGCGAAGGCGTTGCGAAAACTGCGCCACCCGACTCGCAGCGAGCACCTGCGCTCCTTCCTCGACGAGTGATGACAAAACCCCGGCCCAGGCCGGGGTTTTTCTTTTCTGCCTTTTGAAGCACTCGCGGTCCCTGTAGAAGCAGCCTTGTGCTGCGAAGAGGCCATCCGGGTCACCGAACACCTCCGCCCATACCGGCCCTTTCGCAGCACAAGGCTGCACCTACACGTATCTCGCTTACCCCACGCTTGCGCAATGCCCGTCTACACTCGACGTCAGACCCCAAGAATGCGAGGCTGCTATGCCACTTATGCCGGCCATTCTGTTGCTGCTCCTGATTCTGTGGAACACGACGGCCGGCGCCCTGACCCTGACAGACGAGGAAAAAGCCTGGTTGGCTGCCCACCCGCAGCTGAGCCTGGGTGTAGACGCCTCTTGGCCACCGTTCGAGTTTCGCGACCAGGAGGGCCGGTACCAGGGATTGGCCGCCGATTACATCGCTGCGATCCAGCAACGCCTGGGCGTGACGCTCAAACCGGTCGAGCCCAGCAGCTGGACCGAGGTACTGGCGCAGGCACGGGATAACCGCATCGACCTGCTGCCAGGCATCATGTCCACGCCCGAACGCCAAGGCTACCTGGCCTTCACCCGTCCGTACCTCGACTTCCCGATCGTCATCCTCGCCCACAAAGGCGGTGTCCAACCGCGCAAACTGGACGACCTGTATGGCCTGAAGATTGCCGTAGTCGAAAATTACGCCCCGCACGAACTGCTGCGTACCCATCACCCCGACCTCAACCTGGTGGCGCTGCCCAATGTCAGCTCCACACTGCAGGCCTTGGCTACCGATCAAGTGGACGCGGTGGTCGGCGACCTGGCGTCAAGCATCTGGAGCCTGCGACAGCTCAAGCTCGACGGCCTCTACGTCAGTGGTGAAACGCCCTACCGCTATCAGCTGGCCATGGCCGCACCACGTGACAACAAAGTGCTGGTGGGCATTCTGGACAAAGTCATGGCTGACATGAGCAGCGGCGAAGTCAGCCAGATCCAGCAGCGCTGGGTGGGTAACGTGGTCGACCAACGGATGTTCTGGTCCGACCTGCTGGTATATGGCTTGCCAACAGTCCTTTTGCTGATGGCCGTTCTGGCCGTGGTCATCCGTATCAACCGCCGCCTCAGCTCGGAAATTTCCCGGCGCATCGCCCTGGAGCAGGAGCTGCGCAGCAGTGAGTACCACTACCGCGGCCTGGTCGAGAGCCTGTCAGCCATCGCCTGGGAAGCCGACGCCAACGACTTCACCTACAGCTATGTCTCACCGCACGCCGAAGACTTGCTGGGTTACCCGCTTGGCGACTGGCTCAAACCGGGCTTCTGGCGCAGCATCCTGCACCCGGAGGACGCGCTCTGGGCGCAGGCATACTGCGACAGCGAAACCGCAGCCGGACGCGACCACAGCCTGGACTATCGGGTGATACGGGCCGACGGTCAGCCATTGTGGATACGCAACATTGTCAGCATGATCGAACACGGGCACCAGCCGGTGATGCGCGGGCTGATGATCGACATCAGCGAAACCAAGCGCACCGAGGACGCCCTGCGTCTTTCCGAGCAAAAGTTTGCCTCGGTGTTCCAGCAGTGCCCCGACATTCTACTGATTGCCCGCCACAGCGACGGCTGCCTGCTGGAGGTGAACGAAGCCTTCGAAGAGCAGATTGGCCTGAACCCGGACCAGGTGCTTGGCCGCAGCGCCACCGACCTGAACCTGTGGGGCGTCGAAGGCTCCGGCCCGCCGCTGCTTGAGCGCCTGCACCAAGGTGGCATCCGCAACCTTGAGATGAGCTTTCGCCGCAGTAATGGCCAACTCTTCACCGGCCTGACTTCGGCCGAAACCTTCGAACTGGACGGCACCCCCGCGCTGGTTGTGGCCGTTCGCGACATCAGCCAGCTCAAGGAGACCCAGCAGCAGCTGCAAACTTCAGAAGAAAAGTTCGCCAAGGCCTTCCACGCCTCGCCCGACGGCCTGCTGCTGTCGCGCCAGAGCGACGGTTTGCTGCTTGAGGTGAACGAAGGCTTCTGCCGTCTGACTGGCTATGACCTGAACCCGACTATCGACCAGACCTCGCTGGACCTGGGTATCTGGGTCGACCTCAACGAACGCAAACGCCTGGTCGACCAGCTCAACCGCGACGGTTTCGTGCGTGACTTCACCTGCCACATCCGCCGCAGCGACGGGCAGGTCCGCCTGTGCGAGCTGTCCGCCAGGCCCCTGCCGATTGCCGGCGTCGACTGCATGCTGACCATCGCCCGCGACATCACCGAGCGCCACCTGATGCAGGAAAAACTGCAACTGGCCGCCACCGTGTTCGAGAACACTGCCGAAGGCGTGCTGATCACCGACATCGACCAGCGCATCAGTGCCGTCAACCGTGCCTTCAGCGAAATCACCGGCTACAGCGAAATCGAAGCCCTCGGCCAAACCCCGCGCCTGCTTGCCTCCGGCCAGCACGACAGCGCCTTCTATGCCGCCATGTGGCACCAGCTTACCGCCGAGGGTCACTGGCAAGGCGAGATCTACAACAAGCGCAAGAACGGCGAACTGTACCCCGGCTGGCTGACCATCAGCGCCGTGCGCAACAGCGAACGCGAGATCACTCACTTCGTGGCTGTGTTCGCCGACATTTCCAGCCTCAAGCATGCCCAGGCCAAGCTCGACTACCAGGCCCACCACGACCCGCTGACCGGCCTGCCCAACCGTGCCTTGTTCGAGAACCGCCTGCAGGCCGTGCTCACCTGCGCGCAGGTGTCCAACCGACAGGGTGCAGTGCTGTTCCTCGACCTCGACCGCTTCAAGCACATCAACGATAGCCTCGGCCACCCGGTCGGCGACTTGCTGCTCAAGGGCATTGCCCAGCGCCTCAAGGAGCAGGTGCGTGACGTCGACACCGTGGCCCGCCTGGGCGGCGACGAGTTCATCATCCTGCTGCCCGGCCTGCACAAGCCCAGTGACGCCAGTACCATCGCCAACAAGCTGCTGGCCTGCTTCATCGCACCGTTCCAGGCCGGTGAGCATGAGTTTTTCACCAGCGCCAGCATCGGCATCAGCCTTTACCCACAGGATGGCAGCGACGTTGCCACACTGATCCGCAACGCCGATGCTGCCATGTACCGCTCCAAAGCCAAGGGCCGCAACCGCGTCGAAGCCTACACCCGCGACCTCACCGCCCAGGCCAGCGAACGCATTGCTCTGGAACACGAACTGCGCCGTGCCGTCGAACGCAACGAAATGAGCCTGTGCTTCCAGCCCAAGCTCAGCCTCAAGACCCAGAGCCTGGTCGGCGCCGAGGCGCTGATCCGCTGGAGCCACCCGACCTTTGGTGAAGTGCCCCCGGAGCACTTCATCCACCTGGCGGAGGAGAACGGCACCATCCTCCAACTCGGCGACTGGGTATTGGAACAGGCCTGCCAGCAGATGCAGGCCTGGAAGCAGCACTACGAACCCTTCGGCCCCTTGTCGATCAACCTCGCGGGCGCCCAGCTACGCCAGCCGCACCTGGCACGGCGCATCGAACAGTTGCTCAAGCATCACCAACTCAAGGCAGGTGACTTGCAGCTGGAGATCACCGAAAACTTCATCATGAGCCAGGCTGAAGAGGCCCTGGCCGTGCTGTACCAGTTGAAAAAACTGGGCGTGCAACTGGCCATCGACGACTTTGGCACCGGCTATTCATCGCTGAGCTATCTCAAGCGCCTGCCGCTGGACATTCTGAAGATCGACAAGTCGTTCATCCGCGGCCTGCCCGACGACCCGCACGATGCCGCCATCGCCCGTGCAATCATTGCCCTGGGCCGCAGCATGCAACTGACCATCATTGCCGAAGGTGTGGAAAACCAGGCCCAGCAACGCTTCCTGGCGGCCGAGGGCTGCGAGCAGATCCAAGGCTACATCGTCAGCCTGCCACTGCCGCCCGAGGAGTTCGCGACAGCGTTTCTTCGCATAGCACTATCGGATCTTTCAGATGGCACAGGTGCGAAACCCCCGTTATAATCCGGCCACTTACTGAGGGCCTATAGCTCAGTTGGTTAGAGCAGAGGACTCATAATCCTTTGGTCCACGGTTCAAGTCCGTGTGGGCCCACCACATACGAAAGCCGCGCAAATGCGCGGCTTTTTTTTGCCTGTAGCCCGACGGCGCAAACACGCCCGCTTTTTCCGTGCACGCCCTGCCCCGGGTCGCTGCTGCATGTGCCGGGCATGACGCCGAGCCAGGCCGCCGCGGGGGTCAAGAGAAAGCGCAGCTTGTTGTCCTTGAGTACACGGCACAGCACATTCAACAGCAGGCTGGTACGGCGTCCGGGCCTTTTCTTGTTGGAGACTTCCAGTCGCCAGCATTCGAGCAGGTGGTCGAAGCTCACGCTGAGGTTCGCGATGAACTGGGGCTTCATCATGCCGAATTAGTGCAAAAGACGCAGCCTCCACCACACCCGCGATTCCTCTGTGGGACCGCGTCAGATTTGCCAGCTGTGCCCGGCCTTGCCCTGATTGCCACTCGCTGGCTAGGCTAGCAGGCCAACCGAAGAGACTCGCCATGTCGGATTCCCGCTCCATCACGCTGGATGAAATCGATCGCCAACTGATCGCCCTGCTGCAAATCAACGCCCGCGAAAGTGTCGCCACCCTCGCCCGCCAGCTGGGTATCGCCCGCACCACCGTCAATTCGCGCCTGGAGCGTCTGGAGAAGAACAAGGTCATC
Source organism: Pseudomonas sp. XP2 (assembly GCF_053557975.1). Lineage (NCBI taxonomy): Bacteria > Pseudomonadati > Pseudomonadota > Gammaproteobacteria > Pseudomonadales > Pseudomonadaceae > Pseudomonas > Pseudomonas sp. XP2. The sequence continues at coordinate 154,473 of NZ_JBNRIK010000008.1, read as the reverse complement.
TCCGGTTATGGCGTACGTCTGGGTCAGCGGGTGCTGGGTGGCGGGCTGCAGGCGTATGTGGGGATCAAGGTGCAGCCGCGCTCCGGCAAGGAAGTGGTACGCCGCCTGAGTGCCATGGGCCAGGTGCAGCAGCTGTGTGCGGTAAGCGGCGAGTTCGACTATGTGGCCTGGCTGCTTACGGACTCACCTGAGCAACTGGACCAGTTGCTCGACCAGATCGGCAGTGTCGACGGGGTGGAGAAGACCACCACGTCGATCATTCTCAGCAGCAAGGTGGATCGCGGTCAGCCGCTCTGATCAATCAGGCCTCCTGGCCGTCGAGCAGCCCCTCCAGAATCGCCGAAAGGCTCTCGGCAGAATGCTGCATCGACCAGACGATGTCTCGGCTACGCTCGGGGGCGTGGTGCTGGGCGTAGTCAGTGGCAATCTGGTTGAGGCCACGGGCCAGCAGGCAGGCGTGGACTAGAGCGTCGGCGGCGTCGATGCCAGGACGGATGGCGAATAGCGGCGGGTGGCTGGATTCGCAGTTGCAGAAGGGCTTTTCAGCGGTGGGTTGCAGTTTTACAGGTTGATCGGGCAAACGGTCAGTCATGGTATAGCCTCCAGATCACAGGGATGACTGGCGGCCAATCGCTTCCTTCTCACGGGAATTGGGTGGCAGCCATGCGCGAGGTGAGAACCGGCGAACTTGGAGGCGCATACCCGGCCAGGCAAAGCCTGCCCGCGCACAGCTGCCATAACAGTGCGCCTCTAGAAAGATCAGCGGGTTCTCACGCCCGATCACCGAATTTTCGGCGACCCGGTGAAGTTAACGATGAAGCCGTTCCCGCGATGCCAGACTGAGGCGATAGCGAGCGTAGGGTAATTCTTTATTTCGAGCGTTGGGTGTAGGAATTGGCTGATCAGAGCCCGTCCAAAGTGTACTTATGCCCGCCAGAGAGGCCGCATGAGGCCACCAGGTGCTTGCCTTGCAATTTACTGCGCCTATCAGATCGAGCGCCGCCCGCGCGGCGCATCGCGAGCTGCGCTCGACCTGATAGGCACAGCAAATCGCACTACAAGCACTTCGTCATAAATAATTTTAAACCTAATTTTTCGACGAAAAGTAATACATTAAGACGCCAATATGTACCTTAATTACGATTCCCCCACGCCTTAAAATGACCTCCAGCCATCTCCTATACTCAGGCTCCGCCACCCGCGCAGCCTCTCTGGCAAGGTCACTTCATGAACAAGAAAAACCGCCACCCCGCCGACGGCAAGAAGCCGATCACCATCTTCGGCCCGGACTTCCCCTTCGCTTTCGACGACTGGCTGGAACACCCCGCAGGCCTGGGCTGCATCCCAGCTGAGCGTCACGGTGAGGAAGTGGCAATCGTGGGTGCTGGTATCGCCGGCCTGGTGGCGGCCTACGAGCTGATGAAACTGGGCTTGAAGCCGGTGGTGTACGAGGCCTCCAAGCTGGGTGGCAGGCTGCGTTCGCAAGCCTTCAACGGCACCGACGGGATCATCGCCGAACTCGGTGGCATGCGCTTCCCGGTGTCGTCCACTGCCTTTTACCACTACGTGGACAAGCTGGGCCTGGAAACCAAGCCCTTCCCCAACCCGCTGACCCCGGCCTCGGGCAGCACAGTGATCGACCTGGAAGGCCAGACCTACTACGCCGAAAAAACCACCGACCTGCCCAAGCTGTTCCACGAAGTAGCCGACGCCTGGGCCGATGCGCTGGAAAGCGGCGCCCAGTTCGCCGACATCCAGCAGGCCATCCGCGACCGGGATGTACCGCGCCTGAAGGAACTGTGGAACAAGCTGGTCCCACTGTGGGATGACCGCACCTTCTACGACTTCGTCGCCACCTCGCGCTCGTTCGCCAAACTGAGCTTCCAGCATCGCGAAGTGTTTGGCCAGGTCGGCTTTGGCACCGGCGGGTGGGACTCGGACTTCCCCAACTCGATGCTGGAAATTTTCCGCGTGGTGATGACCAACTGCGACGACCACCAACACCTGGTCGTGGGCGGAGTGGAGCAGGTGCCGCAAGGTATCTGGCGCCATGTGCCTGAGCGCTGCGCCCACTGGCCGGAGGGCACCAGCCTGAGTGGCCTGCATGGCGGTGCGCCGCGCACCGGGGTCAAGCGCATTGCCCGTGCCGCCGATGGCCGCCTGGCGGTCACCGACAACTGGGGCGACACCCGCCACTACGGCGCCGTGCTCGCCACCTGCCAGACCTGGCTGCTGACCACCCAGATCGACTGCGAGGAATCGCTGTTTTCGCAAAAGATGTGGATGGCGCTGGACCGCACCCGCTACATGCAGTCGTCGAAGACCTTCGTCATGGTCGACCGGCCGTTCTGGAAGGACAAGGACCCGCAAACCGGCCGCGACCTGATGAGCATGACCCTCACCGATCGCCTCACCCGCGGCACCTACCTGTTCGACAACGGCGACGACAAGCCGGGTGTGATCTGCCTGTCCTACGCCTGGATGAGCGACGCGCTGAAAATGTTGCCGCACCCCGTGGAAAAGCGCGTCCAGCTGGCCCTGGATGCGCTGAAGAAGATCTACCCCAAGACCGATATCGCCGGGCACATCATCGGCGACCCAATCACTATTTCCTGGGAGGCAGACCCGCACTTCCTCGGCGCCTTCAAAGGCGCACTGCCGGGCCACTACCGCTACAACCAGCGCATGTACGCGCACTTCATGCAGCAAGACATGCCTGCCGAGCAGCGCGGCATGTTCATCGCCGGTGACGACGTGTCGTGGACCCCGGCGTGGGTGGAAGGCGCGGTGCAGACATCGCTGAATGCGGTGTGGGGTATCATGAACCACTTCGGTGGCCAGACCCACCCGGACAACCCCGGCCCGGGCGATGTGTTTGACGAGATCGGCCCGATCGCCCTGGCAGACTGACACAAGGAGGCACCATGCGCATTGCTCTGTTCCAGGGCGCTCCCAAGCCACTGGACGTGCCCGGTAACCTGCAACGGCTGCACCACCAGGCCCAGCTGGCTGCCGAGCGCGGCGCGCAACTGCTGGTGTGCCCGGAAATGTTCCTGACCGGCTACAACATCGGCCTGGCCCAGGTAGAGCGGCTGGCCGAAGCCAGCGATGGACCGGCGGCGATGGGCGTGGTGGAGATTGCCCAGGCGCACCGTATCGCTATTGTCTACGGCTATCCCGAGCGCGGCGATGATGGTGCGATCTACAACAGTGTGCAGTTGATTGATGCGCACGGCCGCAGCCTGAGCAACTACCGCAAGACCCATCTGTTCGGGGATCTGGACCGCTCGATGTTCAGCGCAGGCCCCGACCACTTCCCGGTGGTGGAACTGGACGGCTGGAAAGTCGGGCTGCTGATCTGTTACGACATCGAGTTCCCGGAGAACGCCCGACGCCTGGCGTTGGACGGTGCCGAACTGATCCTGGTGCCGACGGCGAACATGACCCCGTACGACTTCATCTGCCAGGTGACCGTGAGGGCGCGGGCGCAGGAAAACCAGTGCTACCTGGTGTATGCCAACTATTGCGGCTCGGAAGACCCGATCCAGTATTGCGGGCAGAGCAGCATCATCGGCCCGGATGGCAGCCTGCTGGCCATGGCCGGGCGGGATGAATGCCTGCTGCTGGCGGAGCTGGAGCATGAAAGGGTGGTGCAGGGGCGGGAGGCGTTTCCTTACCTGACAGACCTGCGCCAGGAACTGCACTTGCGTAAAAGCTGACTGGGGCCGGGCCTGCAAACAAATGGGTTAGCATGGACCGCAGTTACCGGAGTCCCCATGCCTGACACCACTCGCCATCTCACCCTCGCCAACGGCCTGCAGCTGACCCTGCGCCACGCCCCGCGCCTGAAGCGCTCGGCTGCTGCATTGCGGGTGCACGCGGGCAGCCACGACGCGCCCGCCAGGTGGCCCGGCCTGGCCCACTTCCTCGAACACCTTTTCTTCCTCGGCACCGCGCGGTTCCCCTTGGACGACGGCCTGATGCGCTACGTCCAGGCTCTCGGCGGCCAGGTCAACGCCAGCACCCGGGAGCGCGCCACAGACTTTTTCTTCGAAGTCCCGACCAATGCCTTGGCCGGAGGGCTTGAGCGCCTGTGCCAGATGCTGGCCGAGCCCGACCTGGGCATCGAGCGCCAACGCCGTGAACGCGAAGTGATCCACGCCGAGTTCATTGCCTGGTCGCGCGACCCGCAGGCTCAGCAGCAGTGCGCCTTGCTGCAATCGGTGTCGCAGGGCCATCCGCTAGGCGCTTTTCACGCCGGTAACCGGCACACCCTGGCCTTGCAGAACCCTGCCTTCCAGCAAGCCCTCGAAGGTTTTCACCAACGGTATTACCAAGGCGGCCAGATAACCTTGAGCCTGTGTGGCCCACAGTCTCTGGATGAGCTGGAGCAGCTGGGCAGGCAGCATGCCAGCCTGTTCGCAACGGGCACGCCGGTGCCACAAACGCTGCCACCGTCATTGTCGCCAACGCGCGCGCGCCTGGTCTTTACCCATGAACAGCTCCCGGCAGGTGCCGAGCAGGCGCTGGAATTACTGATCAGCTGCCTCGGTGACAACCGCCCAGGTACCTGGCTGGATGCGCTGCGCCAACGTGGCTGGCTGCAAAGCTTCAAGGCCGAGATGCTGTACAACTTCGCCGGGCAGTTACTTTGGCGCATTGACTTGCAACTGAGCGCAAGCGCCAACCAGGAGGAAGCAGATGCCCTGCTGCAAGGTTGGTTCGGCTTCATCCGCCAGGCCGACCTTGAGCAGATCAACCACGCATTCGGCCTGCTGCAGCGCAGCCGCGCACGCAGCGCCGGCGCGCTTGAGCTGGCCCACCGGGACAGCACGGGCCAGCCGTTCGCCAAACTGGACGCGCAAGGTCTGCTGGCCCTCAGTGCACTGCTGAAGGGCCTGCCGAGCCAAGCGCACGGGCAATGGCAGCTGCCCCCGGTCGACCCCTTGCTGATGGCAGATGTGCCCAATGCCCCAGCGCAACCTCTACCGCCGGCCCTGAAAACCAGCGACGTGCTGCCTGGTAGTCGTCAGTGCGCTGCGCTGTACCTGCGCTGGCACGTGCCTTCGCCCTTGCGCCAGCGCATGCAGGCGGTGCTGGAACAAGCGCTGGCCCCATTGCAGGAGCGTTGCGAGCGCGCGTCGGTGCAACTGCTGTTCAGTGCTGTTGGCGAATACTGGCAATTGCGCTGCGCAGGGCAACCGGCAGCAGTGCTTCGGGCTGTGGAGCAGGCCCTGGCACTCATGCTCATGCCAGGAGAAAACTGCTGGCGGCCCTACGCGGCAACGGCACCGCCACTGATCCCCATCAGGGCCTTGCTCAAGCAACTGCCCGATGCGGTACTGGGCGCCCACCCCGCCAGTATGCCTGCCTGCACGCCGGCACAGCCGCAACTCGACAGCCTGTGGCAGCACACACACTGGCATGGCCTTGCCACAGGGTTCGACGATGTCGCTCTGGGCGCCTTGGGCACCGCGTTGCAGCAGTGCCCTGGGCAAGGCTCGCTGCCTGGCCCCTTGCCGAAATGGGCCAGACACCGTTGGCAGCACGCAGAAGTACCGGGAAGTGAACACGCCCTGCTGCTGTTCTGCCCGCTACCTGCGGCCAGCGAAGCCAGCGGGCGGCTGCTCGCACAACTGCTGCAAGGCCCGGTTTACCAAAGGCTGCGGGTAGAGCTGCAACTGGGCTACGCGGTATTCAGTACCTTTCGTCAGGTCGAGGGCGTCGGCGGCCTGCTGTTTGGCGTGCAGTCGCCGCATACCCGCCAGGCGCAGATCCTCGACCACCTGTTTACCCTCCTGCGCCAAGGCATCACGCTGGATCCGGGCGCTCGCCTGGCCTTGGCCGGGCAATTCGACGAGCCCGCCATGGCCAACGCCGACGTTGCCGAATGGGCATGGCAGACACACCTGGCTACACAACCTGGCAGGCTGGATGAGCTGCGCAAGGCTATCTTGAAGACGCGGCAGACGGATCTGGACCAGCTGCTGGGCACCCTGCTCGATAAGGATTGCCCTTGGCTCTGCTTGGCCAACGCTGCCGCGCCAGCCCTCGACTGGCCGTGAACAACCTCTCGATTGTTACGCCAATCGCAACGGCGCTTTTCGAATAATTAACCTTTCAGTACAAATTTTTCTTGTAAGATAGCGCAATCCCAGTTTCAGGGAACTGCCGAGCCATGGCGGTACCCAAGTAGTAGCTGAGCAACCCAACCCTCATTCGGAAGGAGTAATTCCATGTGGACCAAACCTGCTTACACTGACCTGCGTATCGGTTTCGAAGTCACCATGTACTTCGCAAGCCGCTAAGCCAGGCTTGCGCCTCAACGCCTCGGCCCGCCGGGGCGTTTTCGTTTTTACGATACGGTTTTCTGCATAGAGAGTGGCCATGTACATCCAGGTTCTCGGCTCCGCCGCCGGTGGTGGGTTCCCGCAGTGGAACTGCAACTGCGTCAACTGCAAGGGCTACCGTGACGGCACCCTGCGGGCAACGGCGCGCACTCAATCATCCATCGCCCTGTCCGACGACGGCGTGCACTGGGTGTTATGCAATGCCTCGCCCGACATCCGCGCCCAACTGCAAGGCTTTGCGCCAATGCAGCCGGCCCGGGCCCTGCGCGACACCGGCATCAACGCCATCGTCCTGCTGGACAGCCAGATCGACCACACCACCGGCCTGCTGAGCCTGCGTGAGGGCTGCCCACACCAGGTGTGGTGCACCGACATGGTCCACCAGGACCTGACCACCGGTTTCCCGCTGTTCAACATGCTCAGCCACTGGAACGGTGGCCTGCAGTGGAACCGCATCGAGCTGGAAGGCAGCTTCGTGATCGACGCCTGCCCCAACCTGCGCTTCACTCCGTTCCCCCTGCGCAGCGCCGCGCCGCCCTACTCACCACACCGCTTCGACCCGCACCCGGGCGATAACCTGGGCCTGCTGGTCGAGGACACTCGCACCGGCGGCAAGCTGTTCTATGCCCCAGGCCTGGGGCAGGTAGACGACAAGCTGCTGACGATGATGCACAGTGCCGACTGCCTGCTGGTCGACGGCACCCTGTGGGAAGACGACGAGATGCAGCGCCGCGGTGTGGGCACCCGCACCGGCCGCGAAATGGGTCACCTGGCGCAGAACGGGGCCGGTGGCATGCTGGAAGTCCTCGACGGCTTCCCGCGCCAGCGCAAGGTACTTATCCACATCAACAACACCAACCCGATTCTCGACGAAGACTCACCCGAGCGCGCCGAAGTCCTGCGCCGGGGCGTCGAAGTTGCCTTCGATGGCATGAGCATCGAGTTGTAACAACGAGCTCGCACAAGCAACTTAGTTCCCCTGTGGGATCGAGCCGAGACTCAGCTTTACAGGAGCCAGCCGAATGAGCGACGCACTGCCAATGTCACCTGCCGAATTCGAGCAGGCCCTGCGCGCCAAGGGCGCCTATTACCACATTCATCACCCGTACCACGTGGCGATGTACCAGGGGCGCGCCACCCGCGAGCAGATCCAGGGCTGGGTAGCCAACCGCTTCTACTACCAGGTCAACATCCCGATGAAGGATGCCGCGATCCTGGCCAACTGCCCGGACCGCGAAGTACGCCGCGAGTGGATCCAGCGCCTGCTCGACCACGACGGCGCACCCGGCGAGGACGGTGGCATCGAAGCCTGGCTGCGCCTGGGCCAGGCCGTCGGCCTCGACCCGGACCAGTTACGCTCCCAGGAGCTGGTACTGCCAGGCGTACGCTTTGCCGTGGACGCCTACGTCAACTTCGCCCGCCGCGCCAGCTGGCAGGAAGCGGCCAGCAGCTCGCTGACAGAACTGTTCGCCCCGCAAATCCACCAGTCGCGCCTGGACAGCTGGCCGCAGCACTACCCGTGGATCGACCCGGCCGGCTACGAGTACTTCCGCACCCGCCTGGGCCAGGCCCGCCGTGACGTGGAGCACGGCCTGGCGATTACCCTGCAGCACTACACCACCCGCGCGGGCCAGGAGCGTATGCTGGAGATCCTGCAGTTCAAGCTGGATATCCTCTGGAGCATGCTCGACGCCATGAGCATGGCCTACGAGCTGAACCGCCCGCCTTATCACTCCGTCACCCAGGACCGGGTGTGGCACAAGGGGATCACCCTATGAGTTTTGATCGCAAGCAGGTGCCGAACTGGCGCCCTGGCTACCGCTTCCAGTACGAGCCAGCGCAAAAGGGCCATGTGTTGCTTTACCCCGAGGGCATGATCAAGCTCAACGAAAGCGCCAGCCTGATCGGTGGCCTGATCGACGGCCAGCGTGACGTGGCAGCAATCATCAGCGAACTCGAACAGCAATTCCCCGATGCTCCGGACGTAGCCGAAGACATCGAGCAGTTCATGGAGGTGGCCCGTGCCGAACACTGGATCGTCCTCGCCTGAGTTACCGCCCACGCCCGAGGTCGGGCTGCCGCTGTGGTTGCTGGCCGAGCTCACCTACCGCTGCCCACTGCAGTGCCCGTACTGCTCCAACCCGCTGGACTTCGCCGCCCAGGGCCAGGAGCTGAGCACCGAACAGTGGTTCAAGGTGATGGCCGAAGCGCGGGAAATGGGCGCCGCGCAAATCGGTTTTTCCGGCGGTGAACCGCTGGTGCGCCAGGACCTAGCCGACTTGATCGGCGAAGCCCGCCGCCTGGGTTACTACACCAACCTGATCACCTCGGGTATCGGCCTGACCGAAGCGCGCATCGCCGACTTCAAGAAGGCCGGCCTGGACCATATCCAGATCAGCTTCCAGGCCAGCGACGAGCAGGTCAACAACCTGCTGGCCGGTTCGAAGAAGGCCTTTGCGCAAAAGCTGGAGATGGCCCGTGCGGTAAAGGCCCACGGCTACCCGATGGTGCTCAACTTTGTCACCCATCGGCACAACATCGACAAGATCGACCGCATCATCGAGCTGTGCATTGCCCTGGAAGCCGACTTCGTCGAGCTTGCCACCTGCCAGTTCTACGGCTGGGCGCACCTCAACCGCTTGGGGCTGCTGCCGACCCGCGCACAGCTGGAGCGGGCCGAACGCATCACCAATGAGTACCGGGAGAAGCTCAAGGCCGAGGGCAGCCCGTGCAAGCTGATTTTCGTCACCCCGGATTACTACGAAGAGCGCCCCAAGGCCTGCATGAATGGCTGGGGCAACCTGTTCCTCACCATCACCCCGGACGGCACCGCGCTGCCCTGCCACGGCGCCCGCCAACTGCCGGTGCAGTTCCCCAATGTACGCGACCACGACCTGCACCATATCTGGTATGAGTCGTTTGGCTTCAACCGCTTCCGTGGTTATGAGTGGATGCGCGAACCATGCCGCTCCTGCGACGAAAAAGAAAAGGACTTCGGCGGCTGTCGCTGCCAGGCCTTCATGCTGACCGGCGATGCCAGCAACGCCGACCCTGTGTGCGCCAAGTCGGCCGACCACGGCATCATCCTCAAGGCCCGCGAGGAGGCGGAAACCGCCCAGCTCGCCATTGAACAGATGACCTTCCGCAATGATCGAAACTCCCGTGTCATCGCCCGCGGCTGAATTCAGCGCGGCCCAGGCGGTAGCCGCCGGCACCGACTTCACGGAACTCAAAGTCAGTGCCGACGGGCTGTTCTGGATTGAATTTCGCCCGGCCGATGGTGCTTGCCGTATCTGGCACTGGCTGTACCACCAGGCTAGATGCCTGACCCCGGATGGCTTCAGCGTGCGCAGCCGGGTCTACGAGTATGGCGGGGGCAGCTTCTGCCTGGGTGGCGACGGGCTGGTGTTCGTCAACGAAAAGGACCAGCAGGTCTACACCCAGCCGCTGGACGATTTGCCACCGCGTGCGCTCACCCAGGACGGCAGCTGCCGCTACGGCGATGTGCAGTGGCACGGTGGCCAGGTGCTGGCCGTCGAGGAACGCCATGCCGAGCAGGTGGAGCATCGTCTGGTTGCGTTGGGTGACAGCAGCCGCGAGGTGTTGGCCGAGGGCGCCGATTTCTATGCCTCACCCACTGTGAGTGCCGATGGCCAACGACTGGCATGGGTCGAATGGGACCGCCCGGCACAGCCTTGGACCGTCACCCGGCTGATGTGCCGCGTCCGCGACAGCAGTGGCCATTGGGGGCCCGCGCAGTGCGTGGCCGGCGATGACGAATCGCTGCAGCAGCCGCGCTTCGATGACGAAGGCCGTCTCTACTGTCTGTCCGACCGCAACGGCTTCTGGCAGCCTTGGGGCGAAGTCGATGGCCACTGGCAGGTGTTGCCTGCGGAGCTTGCCGACCACGCGGCAGCGCCTTGGCAAATGGGCACCTGCACCTGGTTGGCGCTGGGGCCGCAAAGCTACCTGGCCAGCTGGTTCAAAGACGGCTTCGGGCAATTGGGGCTGCGTGCTGAAGATGGCCGCATGGCGCGTTACGCCAGTGCCTACACACGCTTTCGCAGCCTGGCCATGGACAGCGAACACCTGTATGCCATCGCCGCCTCGCCCATCAGCCCGCCGGCAGTGATTGGCATTGACCGCCGCAACCACGAGGTACGCGTGCTGGCCGGTGGTGCCGAAATACTGCCGGCGGAACAGATCAGCCTGCCGCAGTCTTTCCACTACGGCAGTGAAGGCGAGCAGGCGCATGGTTTCTTCTACCCGCCATCACAGTCGCAGGGCGCTGCACCGCTGGTGGTGTTCATCCATGGCGGGCCGACGTCAGCCTGCTATCCCGTGCTGGACCCACGCATCCAGTACTGGACTCAACGCGGCTTTGCCGTGGCCGACCTGAACTACCGGGGCAGCACCGGCTATGGCCGGGACTACCGCCAGGCGCTGCACCTGCGCTGGGGTGAGAGCGATGTGGCCGATGCTTGCGCGGCGGTCGAATACCTGGCTGCTCAGGGCTTGGTCGACCAGCACAAGGCGTTCATCCGCGGCGGCAGTGCTGGGGGCTACACCACCCTGTGCGCCTTGGCGTTCCATGACGTGTTCCGCGCCGGCGCCAGCCTCTATGGGGTCAGCGACCCGGTTGCCCTGGGCCGTGCCACGCACAAGTTCGAAGGGGATTACCTGGACTGGCTGATCGGCGACCCGCAGCAGGATGCCGAACGCTATCGCCAACGCACCCCTCTTCTGCATGCAGACAGCATCAGGGCGCCAGTGATTTTCTTCCAGGGTGAACTGGATGCGGTAGTGGTACCGGAGCAGACCCGAAAAATGCTCGCAGCACTCCAGGCCAAGGGTGTTCAGGCAGAGGGGCATTTCTATGCACTCGAACGGCACGGCTTCCGGCAGGCAAGTAACCTGGCGCATGCGCTGGAACAGGAGTGGCTGTTCTTTAGCAACGTGATCAACCCTCAACACAATAAAGTTTAAGTGTGCTTTGCATTCGGCAAACCCACGATTACCTGGCAATTCTGTCAGTAGACGTGTCTTGGTTCAGGCCCTAACGTCGCGGTATTTGCGCCGCCCTTGAATCTGAATGGATGCGCTATCAGGGCGGCGGCTATTGTAAATTGACAATGGGCCGCCATGATGGAAAAAGACGAACACGAAGCACTCCTCAAAGATCAAAAAAATGGCCATAAGCCTTTTGTAATGCGGGCATGGGCGCTATGGCTGCAATGGTTATCACCGTATAAAACCCAAGGTGCAATCCTTGAAAAGAACCAGCCGGAAGTTAAAGAGGAGCGCTGCCCACCCAGTGTCCCTGACAACTTTCTGATGTGGGTCGGGTCAACCACACCCCTCGACCGCACCCAGGAAGATGAGCAGAAATCACCCAATGACCTGTTCAGAATGGTCGAAACAGGCGATGCGGACACGGGTGCCAGCCTCAAGGTAGTCCACGATACCGAGCGAGGGAAAGTCTGGCTGTTTGACAAACCCGCCCACCCGACCAATTACCGGTGCGAGTCAAACTCCATCAAAGTGAATGTGGCACCCTACGAGGTCTATGAAGGCTGGGAAGAAAATCAGATTTACGACTTCTGTTGGAGCAGCAAGTTTCCGGACGTCGACAACGCGCCCTATGGCGATTATGTAATCTTTCAGTGGAAGTCCGAGGGCAGCAATATCTACCCTTTCTTCATGAAGGTGCAGGCCGGCCGGTTTGAAATGACGCACTACAACACCCGGCTTGATGGTGAAAAACACAAGGTGGTCTGGTGGACGCGAATTGAAGCGGACAAGTGGTACGACATCCGAATTCGGGTTCTGCTCTCCAGTGACCAAGATATCGGTACCGTTCAGCTCTTTCTGGATAATGCGCCCCAGAAATTCACGGCCGACCGGGAAGGAAAACCCAGGGAACCCGATGAAAAAGATCCTTGTACCCTCGTGTGCCAGACATTCTCCCCTGCCCGGCATTACTTGAAATGGGGCGCTTACAATACCGGGTTCCCACTGAACGCGCTGAAACACTACGTCGACAAACTCATGGTAAAACGCATTGCATAGTCAGCTTCGAAACTGATGGCTGTTGCGGGGGTGGAAGACCGGCATGTCTTCAACCCCCGGCGCCTCAGCGCTTGGCGATGATGTATACCGCGTGCACGATCCCTGGAATGTATCCCAGCAGGGTCAGCAGAATATTCAGCCAGAACGCCCCGCCAAACCCCACCTGCAGAAACACCCCCAGCGGAGGCAAAAGAATGGCAATAATGATGCGAATAAAGTCCATGCGAGTCTCTCCTGAAGGGTTACATCAAAGACTAGCCGCTCGCCACAGAGGTTCCACCAGCCAAAAAAAACGCCCCGGGCCGAATGAAACAGGCCAGGGGCGATGCGCAGGAACGCCAGACGGTTCGTAGAATTCTCGGTCTTGCTAAACAGCTACGCCGGCACCTCGCGGCGGGCCTGCTGCTGGGCATGCAGGCGCGCAAAGGCGCGTGCCAGGCGCAACAGCATTTCATCGATGTTGCCCTTGCTCACGGTCAGCGCTGGCGAAAAACGCACCACATCCGCTTGCGGCGCATTGAGCAGCAGGCCTTCGTGCAGGGCGGCCGCCACCAGCTCGCGGGCTAGGCTTTCCTTTAGCTGCAGAGCCCACAGCAGGCCTTGCCCGCGTACTTCACCCTGGCCGTAGCGCCCGGCCAGGCGGCTCAGGCCTTCGCGCAGGTGGCGGCCGTTATCCTGCACCTGGGCAAAAAAGCCCGGCTCCAGCACGGTGTCCAGCACAGCCATGCCGGCGGCGCACATCAGCGCATTACCGTGGTGGCTGCCTTCCAGTTCGCCAGGCGCGGCGCAGCATGCTGTACCCCGGGCAAGCAACGCAGCCAGTGGCACCCCGCCGCCCAGGCCTTTGCCCAGGGTGATGATGTCCGCGCGCACTCCGTAGAGCTCCTCGGCCAGCAGCGCGCCACAACGACCGATACCGGTCTGCACTTCATCGAGGATCAGCAGGATGCCCAGTTCACGGCACAGCGTTTCCACACCCTTGAGGTACTCCAGCGTGGCGGGGATAACACCCGCCTCGCCCTGGATGGGCTCCAGCATGATGGCCACGGTGCGCGAATCCACTGCGGCGTGCAGGGCAGCCAGATCATTGAACGGCACCTTGCTGAAGCCCGGCAGGCCAGGCTCGCAGCGGTTGCACGGCAACGGGTCAGACGCCGACAACGCACCCAGGCTGCGGCCGTGGCAGGCCTGGCTGGCAGTGATGATGTGGTAAGCGCCGTTGCGGTGCAGTTGGCCCCACTTGCGGGCCAGCTTGATCGCACCTTCACAGGCCTCCGCACCGCTGTTAAGCAGGTAGGCCTGCTCGCTGCCGGTGCTCTGGCACAGGCGGTTGACCAACCCCAGCAAGCCACGGCTATGAAAGCCCGAACCCGGGTTGATCAGTGCCTGGGCCTGGTTGCCCAGCGCTTTCACCAGCACGCTGGGGCTGTGGCCCAGGCTGTTGACCGCACCGCCCTGGGTAAAGTCCAGGTAGGCATGCCCTTCGTTGTCCCACAACCAGGAGCCCTGCCCTCGCACGAACACCTGCGCTGCACGTTCGGCGCCGGGCATCAGGCGATCACGCGACAACTCATCAGCCTGCGGCACGATCACCGGCGCACGCTTGGGCTCGGCGACAGCGGCAGGTGCCGAACGGCGCAGGTTGAACAGGTTCATCAGGGCTCCAACCAATCACGGTAAAGGGCGGCCACGGTGCGGTCTTGACGCCGACACTCTATATTTTGCCTTGCCTATCAAAAGTGTTTTTCATCCTGGGTAACAATCAGCCTGATGACTGCTGTAACCCGTTGGAATACGGCGATAGACTAGGCTTCACGAGGGTTTTCGACCATTTCGTTTTTCCAGCATTTTCGATAAGTGTTACTTATGGATTTCCGCCAACTGCGTTATTTCGTCGCGGTGTACGAAGAAGGTCACGTGGGCCGCGCCGCCGAGCGCCTGTCGCTCTCCCAGCCGGCGCTCTCCCAGCAGATCCGTCAGCTGGAACACAGCCTGGACCTGAGCTTGTTCGAGCGCAGCAACAAGCGCCTGCTGCCCACCCTGGCTGCCCATACCCTGTACAACCACGCCTTGCCATTGCTTGATGGCCTGCAACGCGCCCACGAGGCCATGCGCAACTTCAAGGGCCAGTCGCTGCGCACCCTGGCTATCGGCGTGTTGCAGACCGTGCGGCCCAGCCTGGTGCCACAGTTGCTCGAACGGCTGCGCAAGGCACAGCCGCACCTTGTCGTGCAGATATACGAGTTGTCGGGGCTGGAGATAGAACGACGGCTGCTCAACGGCAGCCTGGATATCGGCATCAGCTACCTGCCACCGCGCCAGCCAGGGCTGCATGGCCTGCTGCTGTACGAAGATGAACTGCAACTGGTCATACCTGATACCCACCCCCTGAAGGATTTCAAGAAGGTGTCCATCCGCCAGGCCGCCGAGTTGCCCATGCTGATGCTGGGTGAGGAGTTCCAGATCCGCCAGATCTGGCAGGCGCAACTGGCCAGCCAAGGCCGACGGCCACACGTGCAGGCAGAGATGAACAACATGGCGGGCATTCTCGACAGCCTGGCGCACACGGCACTGGCCACCATTTTGCCGGGGCGGGCCAAGGAGGCTGCCGAGGATGATCAAGGGCTGCTGTGGAAGCCTTTGAGCGAGCCGCGGGTGCCGCTTAAGGTTGGCCTGGTGTTCCGCGATGCACAGCGCCAGCAGGCCTCTGTGGAACTGCTGCGCACGCTACTGGAGGAGGAGACGGACGCCCGCCTGTTGGGGGCGTCGCCGCTGGATGTGCTGGCCTGAAAAAACACGCCCACAAAGAAAACCCCGCCGAAGCGGGGTTTTCCAGACTGTTTCCCTGTGACATCCGTATCGCCCCGCCATCCTGGCAGGTGGTCCTTCGTCGTCTTCCTTGATCTGTCCTTTGCGCTTCCTGCGCAACGTCCATGTGGTAAAGATTAACCGTGGATCCAATCTTAGAACAGTGGTGAAAAGTCACCACGTCGTGTAGGAAAATGCTTACAAAGAGGATTCGTTCCCAGAAAGGCCATGGCTGGGGGCCGCAAAGCGGCCCAAAAACATGTCAGAACTGCTCGGCATCCAGCAGGAACAGCGACTCACTCCCCGCCTTCACCGAAGCCACCAGCGAATCCACACGTGGCAACAACCGTGCAAAGTAGAACCGCGCCGTCCCCAGCTTGCCCGAGTAGAACGCCTCGTCCCCCTCACCCGCCTGGGCCGCCCGCGCCATCAGTGCCCACATGTAGGCATAGGCCACATAACCAAAGGCATGCAGGTACTCGACCGACGCCGCGCCGATTTCATTCGGGTTGCCTTTGGCCTGCTCAAGCACCCATTCGGTCAGCCCGTCGAGCTGGTCGAGGCTGGCAGCCAACGGCTTGGCAAACTCGTCCAGTTCGCTGCCTGCGCTGGCAATGAACTGGCGAATCTCGTCGGAGAACAGTCTGTAGTACGCCCCGCCGCTGGCCACCACCTTGCGCCCCATCAGGTCGAGGGCCTGGATGCCGTTGGTGCCTTCGTAGATCTGCGTAATGCGCACATCACGCACCAACTGCTCCTGCCCCCACTCACGGATGTAACCATGCCCACCAAATACCTGCTGGCCGTGCACAGTGCTCTCCAGCCCCAGGTCGGTGAGGAACGCCTTGGCCACCGGTGTCAGCAGTGCCACCAGCTCTTCGCTGCGCTTGCGCACGGCGGCGTCTTCGCTGTACTTGGCACTGTCCAGCTGCATGGCCACATAGGTCGAGAAGGCGCGGCCACCCTCGATCTGCGCCTTCATGGTCAGCAACATGCGGCGCACGTCCGGGTGGACGATGATCGGGTCGGCGGCCTTGTCCTTGGCGTGCGGGCCGGTCGGGGCGCGGCTCTGCAGGCGGTCGCGAGCATATTCCACTGCGTTCTGGTACGAGCGTTCGGCGGAGGCCAGGCCCTGGATACCCACGCCCAGGCGCTCGTAGTTCATCATGGTGAACATGGCCGCCAGGCCCTTGTTCGGCTCACCGACGATGTAACCGATCGCTTCGTCGAAGTTCATCACACAGGTGGCCGAGGCCTGGATGCCCATCTTGTGCTCGATCGAGCCGCATGTCGCCGGGTTGCGCGCGCCCAGGCTGCCGTCTTCATTGACCAGGAATTTGGGCACCAGGAACAGCGAAATGCCTTTCGGCCCCGCCGGGGCATCCGGCAGCTTGGCCAGTACCAGGTGGATGATGTTCTCGGTCAGGTCGTGCTCGCCGCCGGTGATGAAAATCTTGGTGCCGCTGACCTTGTAGCTGCCGTCGGCCTGAGGCTCGGCCTTGGTGCGGATGATGCCCAGGTCGGTACCGGCATGCGGCTCGGTCAGGCACATGGACCCAGCCCACACGCCCGCATACATGTTCGGCAGGTACTTGGCCTTCAGCGCTTCGCTGGCGTGGGCATTGATCGACAGGCAGGCACCTGCAGTAAGCATCGGGTACAAGCCAAAGGCCAGGCTGGAGGCATTGACCATTTCCTCGACCTGAGCCGAGATGGCCTTGGGCATGCCCATGCCACCGAACACCGGGTCGCCGCCCACGCCTACCCAGCCGCCTTCGGCGTAGGTGTTGTAGGCCTCGATGAAACCGGCCGGTGTGCTTACCGCACCGTTGTCCCAGCGGCAGCCTTCTTCATCCGCGGCGCGGCTAAGCGGCGCGATGGTCTTGGCGGTGACCTTGCCGGCTTCTTCCAGCACGGCCATGGCGGTGTCGGCATCGACTACCTCTGCCAGCCCGGGCAACTGCGCCCACTGCTCGGCCACGTTGAAGACTTCATTCAGGACGAAGCGCATGTCGCGCAGGGGCGCTTTATAGTCAGCCATGACAACCTCTCACTAGTCGGGTCGGGGCGGTCTCGGGGAACCGCGACACTGGGGTTGATGGCAGTGTAACCGAACAACTTTTACGAGACATAGGGTCATCACTTGACCGTATAGTCTTCTACGGTCACGCCGTACGCACCGCCCCACGCTGCGATTGCTGCCCATGCACCATGACACAATTGCGCCCCGCGCCTTTAGCGCTGTACAGCGCCTGGTCAGCAGATTTCAGCACCGCTTCGGGGTTACGGTGGTCAACCTGGCGCTCGGCTACACCGATGCTGATGGTGACCGACACCGTCCCGCCGCTGCTGCCCGCCCGCCGCTGGCGCCCGCTGGTATCGTCCTGTGGACGGCTGTTCTGGTCGCGCAGGTGCATCACATAGTTGGCGATCACCTCGCGCACGGCCTCCACGTGGGGCACGCATTCCTCGGCCGTCTTGCCGGCGAACACCAAGGCGAACTCCTCACCGCCATAGCGATACGCGCGGCCACCGCCGGTCACCTTGGACAAGCGGCTGGCAACCAGGCGCAACACCTGGTCACCCACATCATGCCCGTGGGTGTCGTTGAATTTCTTGAAGTGGTCCACATCGGTCATGGCGATTACGTAGCTGCGCCCCAGGCGCTGCATGCGCTCGTTCAGCGCACGGCGCCCCGGCAGGCCGGTCAGTTCGTCACGGAAGGCCATCTGGTAGGCCTCGTGCGCAACCGCTGCGGCGATCATCAACATCACCTGGCTGCACATGATGTTCAGGGTGAACGGCAAGATGAAGGTCTGCGGCAGCATCCAGAAAATACCCAGCAACCCGGTTATCAACGCGGCGTGCAACGGCCGCGGTGCGCGCAGGTATTGCACCACCAGCAGGAGGAAAACGCCGATGAACAACGGGTAGACCATCTGGATCAGACTCATCCACTGGCCATGCAAGGTGGGCCAGCGGATTTCCGCCAGCCAGGTCAGCAATGCTTCAGGGTAGCTTTGTTCAAGGGCTACCGCCACGCTGCCCACTGCGAACAGCACGGCGCCGCGAGCGACCATGTCCTGTAGCAGGTGGGTACGTTCTTGCCAGGCGCCGTATAGCCCGAACAGAGCGGGCAGCAGCAGGCACACCAGGTGGAAGATCACGGCCGCGTCCTCGCGCACGCGGCCATGGTCACGGTAGAAGTCGGTCTGGGTGTCGAGCAGGTAGTAGGCGATGTACACCGTGAGCATCATGAACAACTCACGCTGGCGACGGTAAACCGCGCAGTAGGCACCGCCCAGCAACAGGACCAAGGTGGGCAGGACGTTGAACAGCGATGTGAAAAAGACACTGAGGTCTCTCACATAGGCTGCGGCGAGCCCTGCCAGCAACAGGAACAGCGAAGGCAGGAAGTGGCTTGCGCGAACAGCGTTAAGACGAAACAAGGGTAATCTCCAACCCGGCAGATCAATAGTGGCATTGTGCCCTCACTTCATCGGCAGCGCACATGAACAGTTGAATTTCGTTTCAGATGCCATCCGGTGCAGGAACGCGCTGAACCTGAAAAATAAAAAAACCCGCCTGCCGGTGAGGGCAGGCGGGTTTTCGCTACAGCGGATAGATCAGTACGACAGGCCGAAGTGCTCTTCGTCCATCGCCATCAGGTTGTTGGCACCCGACAGCATGGTCGCCACATGCGTACGGGTACGCGGCAGGATACGTTGGAAGTAGAAGCGCGCAGTCTGCAGCTTGGCAGTGTAGAAGGCCTCTTCGCTGGTGCCGGCTGCCAGCTTCTCGGCTGCCAGGCGGGCGATGTCGGCCCAGAAGTAGGCCAGGCAAGCGTAGCCGGAGTACATCAGGTAGTCGACCGAGGCCGCGCCCACTTCCTCGCGGTCCTTCATGGCGGCCATGCCCACTTTCATGGTCAGCTCGCCCCACTCCTTGTTGATGGCCGCCAGCGGTTCGACAAACTCCTTGACCGCTTCATTGCCTTCCTGCGCCTGGCAGAACTTGTGCACGATCTTGGTGAAGCCCTTCAGCGCCTCGCCTTGGGTCATCAGCACTTTACGGCCGAGCAGGTCGAGGGCCTGGATGCCAGTGGTGCCTTCGTACAGCATCGAGATACGGCTATCGCGTACGTTCTGCTCCATGCCCCACTCGGCAATAAAGCCGTGGCCGCCATAGATCTGCACGCCGTGGTTGGCCGCTTCGAAACCGACTTCGGTCATGAACGCCTTGGCGATCGGGGTCAGGAACGCCAGCAGGGCATCGGCCTTCTTGCGCTCCTCTTCGTCCTGGCTGTACTTGACGATGTCCACCTGCTTGGCGGTGAAGTACACCATCGCGCGGTTGCCTTCGGCAAAGGCCTTCATGGTCAGCAGCATGCGGCGCACGTCAGGGTGCACGATGATCGGGTCAGCGGCCTTGTCCGGGGCTTTCGGGCCAGTCAGGGAGCGCATCTGCAGGCGCTCGCGGGCGTACTTCAGGCCACCCTGGAACGCCACTTCGGCGTGGGCCAGGCCTTGCAGCGCGGTACCCAGGCGAGCCGTGTTCATGAAGGTGAACATGCAGTTCAGGCCCTTGTTGGCCGGGCCGATCAGGTAGCCGGTTGCAGCATCGAAGTTCATCACGCAGGTCGCGTTACCGTGGATGCCCATCTTGTGCTCGATGGAGCCGCAGCTCACGCCGTTGCGCTCGCCCACACCGCCTTCGGCGTCAGGCAGGAACTTCGGCACGATGAACAGCGAAATACCTTTGGTACCGGCCGGTGCATCCGGCAGGCGGGCCAGGACGATATGGACGATATTGCCGGCCATGTCGTGCTCACCGGCCGAAATGAAAATCTTGGTGCCCGACACTTTGTAGCTGCCGTCGGCCTGTGGCTCGGCCTTGGTGCGCAGCATGCCCAGGTCGGTACCGCAGTGCGGCTCGGTCAGGCACATGGTGCCGGTCCATTCGCCGGACACCAGCTTGGTCAGGTAGGTGTGCTGCTGCTCGGCAGTGCCGTGCGCAGAAATGGTGTTCATCGCACCGTGCGACAGGCCAGGGTACATGCCCCACGACCAGTTCGAACCGCCAACCATTTCGCTCAAGGCCAGGCCCAGCGACTCCGGCAGGCCTTGGCCGCCATGCTCGATGTCATGCGCCAGGCTCGGCCAGCCGCCTTCGACGAACTGCTCGTAGGCTTCTTTGAAGCCGGTCGGGGTTTTAACACCCGATTCGCTCCAGGTGCAGCCTTCCTGGTCACCCACACGGTTCAGCGGGGACAGCACCTGCTCACAGAACTTCGCACCTTCCTCAAGGATCGCGTCGACCATGTCAGGCGTGGCGTCCTGGCAGCCCGGCAGGCTCTGATAGTGCGCCTCATAGCCAAGCAGTTCGTCGCGAACGAAGCGGATATCACGCAAGGGGGCTTTGTAATCAGGCATTGCGATGAACCTCTGGGTCAGTTCTGTGGGGGTGACCAGCTCTTGGCGGCCGTCTATCAAACAGTTGTTTGAAACTTACGTTTAGCTCCGCCTTCTGTCAAGGTTGGACTATGGTGCCATTTACGCCACGAAAAATGGCGTTTACGCCACACCCAGAAAAATCGCCGCCTCTGTGGGAGCGGGCGTGCCCGCGAAAAGGGCCCGGCCAGACATTAAAGAAGCCTGACCTGACGCATTCGCGGGCACGCCCGCTCCCACAGGGGCTGTGTTTAATTGAAGGGGGATCTGTCAGGCGTAGGTGTCGATGATCCGGCCGAGCATTTCGTCGGATGCCTTGACCACCTTTGCGCCAAGTTCGACTTCGGTTTTGCCTACGGCCATTTGCACCACGCTGGTGGCCATGTCCATCTGCTGGCTGCGGTCGACCGAACGCAGGCGTTCTGCCTGAAAATCGCTGGACTGGCTGGTGGCGGTACGTTCGGCGGTGGTGTTGGCGATCTGGCCGGCGGCCTGATCGACCCGGTTCTGGCCGGTCTGGATAGCGCTCAGGCCCGCGTAATAAGCGGAGCTACCGGTGATTTCCATGTCAGGACTCCATTGACGCTGGATGACGAACAGGCCTAATTAAAACAGGCTGGGCGCGAAAAGGCCCGTTTAAAAGCATAATGGCCTGGTGCCAGTTGATAGGCCTTGGGTATTCCTGCACCGGCCCTATCGCCGGCAAGCCAGCTTCTACAAGAGCGGTTTCCCCCGCGAAGGGGCCGGGCGTGGAAACGGCTAATCCAGCAGATCCAGCTGAAGGTGTTCAGCCACCATATCGGCACTGGCTTGCTTCAATTTGGGCACCCGCCCAAGGCAAGGCGCCGGCAAGCGCTCCGCCAGGCTCGCCAGATTCTCTTCAAGTCGCGAAGTACGGGGCTCGATGATGTTGGCCACCCACCCGGCCAGTTGCAGCCCGTCACGCTCGATGGCCTCGGCGCTGAGCAAGGCATGGCTGATGCAACCCAAGCGCACCCCAACCACAAGAATCACCGGCAACTGCAGCGCAACGGCAAGGTCGGAAAGATTCTCCAGGCCCGACAGTGGCACGCGCCAGCCACCTGCCCCTTCGACCAAGGTGAAATCGGCATTTTGTTGCAGCACATTGCGCATTGCCGCCAGCAGCTCCGGAACAGCCAACGTAACCCCCGCCTCACGCGCCGCCACATGCGGGGCAATCGCAGGCTCGAAGGCAAACGGGTTGACCTGCTCATAGGGCAACTTGATCGTGCTTTCGTCGATCAACGCCTGGGCATCGCTGTTGCGCAAGCCTTTCGCTGTCATCGTGCAGCCGGAGGCCACCGGCTTGGCACCCAGAGTACTCATGCCCTGCAAGCGCGCCGCATGCAAAAGCCCGGCGGCGATGGTGGTCTTGCCGACATCGGTGTCGGTACCGGCAATGAAATAGGCCTGGCTCATCTCGCTCCCCTTACGCCTGTGGCTTGCGCAACACACCATAGACCACCTGATAGGTGGCTGGCAGCCCCTCGGGCTGGCGAAATGCCTCATAGGCCTGCAACAGGCCCTGCATGCGGGCGCGGCCGGTGAGGCCTGAGGGGCGACCCGGGTTGAGGTTGTGTGCGCCCAGCGCCTTCAGTTCATGGGTCAGGCTGCGTACATCCGGGTAGTGCAGCACATGCGGGCAGCGCTGCAGCCCAAGTTGTTCAAAGCCACTGTCGGCACACAGGCGCTGGTAATCTTCAAACCGGCGGAAGCGGTTCACATGCACCAGGCCGTCCACCGCCTGCCAGCTGGCACGCAATTCGCCCAATGTCCCCACGCACAGGCTGCTGAAGGCCATTACGCCTCCCGGGCGCAGTACCCGCAACGCCTCGGCCAGCACACTGGCGAACTGGTCGCACCACTGCACGGCCAGGCTGGAGAACACAAGGTCGACACTGGCATCTCGCAGCGGCAAACGCTCGGCGTCACCGGCCACGTAGTAGCGCGCCCCACCCTGTTCATGCCGGGCGTGGCGCAGCATGCCTTCGGCGATGTCCACTGCCACACCGCTGGCCTGTGCGAAACGCTCGGCCAGCTTTCGGCTGAAATGGCCAGTGCCACTGCCCAGGTCCAGCCAGTGCGACGGCTGCATGCCTGCTGGCAACTGCTCCAGCAGGTTCAAACCGACAGCGCGCTGCAAGGCTGCCACGCTATCGTAGCTGGCCGCAGCGCGGGAGAACGAAGCCGCCACCTGGCGTTTGTCGGGCAATGCGCCGGGCAGGGTCGGACGGGAAAGGTCAGTCATCGCCACTCTCATGCAGGAAACTCTTGATGCCCGCCGCCAACTCCTGTGGGTACTCCAGCAGGAACGCGTGGGAACTGTCTTCGACCAGGCCCACTTCCACATCAGGCAGCAGCTCGCTCAACGCCGTCGCTGCCTCTGCCGGCACCAATGCATCGCTGCCTGCGAACAGGTGCAATTGCGGGCCGCCATAGGCCTGCAGTGCTTCGCGGGTGTCCAGCTTGGCCAGCACCTCAAGGCCGGTGCCCAGGTACAGCGGGTCGGTGTCCGGCACACCAACTCCCAGTTGGCGTAGCAACGTGCGCGGCTGCAGGGCGCCATCACTGCATAAGGTACGGAAGCGTTTGAGGGTCACCTGTGTATGGCTGCGGCAGCCATCGAGGAAGGTGCCGAAGGTGTCTTCGGGCATGCCATGGGGCCAGTCTGGCCGGGCGACGAAACTGGGGTTGCTGGCCAGGGTCAGCAGGCCACAGCAGTAATCGCCGCGCTGTTTCGCCAGCGCGCTGGCCAGCATGCCACCGAGCGACCAGCCGCCCAGCCAGACATTGCTGGGCAGCTTGCGGTCCAGGTGATCCACCCAACCCTGCACATCGCTGTGGTCCAATTCCGGCAGTGGCATCAGCTCTACCTGCAGGCGGGTATCCTGGGCGCGCAGGCTGGCCGCCAGCGGCTCCAGTGAAGCAGTACCCAGCCCCCAGCCGGGCAGCAGTACAAGACGATTACGCATCGGCGTTCTCCAGTTGTGGATAACACTCGGCCAATGCATTCAACAATAGCTGCACCTGCGCCTCGCTGTGCGCGGCGCTCAGGGTTACCCGCAGGCGTGCGCTGCCGGCCGGTACGGTGGGCGGGCGGATGGCGGTCACCAGCAAGCCGCGCTCGCGCAACATACGCGACAGGCGCAGGGCCTGTGCGCTGTCGCCAATCATGATCGGCTGGATCGGCGTCGGGCTGTGCATCAACGCCAGCCCGATCTGCTGCGCACCTTCGCGGAACTGGCGAATCAACGCTGTCAGGTGCTCGCGACGCCAGGTGTCACGGCGCAGCAGCTCCAGGCTCTTGAGCGTGGCGCAGGCCAGCGCAGGTGGCTGGCTGGTGGTGTAGATGTAGGGGCGGGCGAACTGCACCAGTGTCTCGATCAACGCTTCGCTGCCGGCAACAAAAGCGCCAGCCGTACCGCAAGCCTTGCCCAGCGTACCGATCAGCACCGGCACATCTTCCAGGCCCAGGCCGAAGTGCTCGACGATGCCGCCGCCCTGTGCGCCGAGGGTGCCCAGGCCATGGGCATCGTCGACCATCAGCCAGGCACCGCGGGCGCGTGCGACCTTGGCCAGCGCCGGCAGGTCGGCCACGTCGCCGTCCATGCTGAACACGCCATCGGTCACAACCAGCGTATTGCCAACGGCCTTCTCCAGGCGGCTTGCCAGGCTGGCCGGGTCGTTGTGAAGGTAGCGGTTGAAGCGTGCACCGCTGAGCAGCCCGCCATCCAGCAGCGAGGCGTGGTTCAGGCGGTCTTGCAACACCGTATCGCCCTGCCCCACCAGCGCGGTGATGGCGCCCAGGTTGGCCATGTAGCCCGTGGAGAACAACAACGCACGCGGGCGCCCAGTCAGTTCGGCCAGCGCCTCTTCAACCTGGTGGTGCGGCGTACTGTGGCCCACCACCAAATGCGAGGCCCCTCCCCCCACACCCCAGCGCTCGGCGCCGGCCTGCCAGGCGGCGATCACCTCAGGGTGGTTGGCCAGGCCCAGGTAGTCATTGCTGCAGAAGGCCAGCAGCCGCTGGCCGTCGACCACCACTTCGGGCCCTTGCGGGCTCTCCAGCAGTGGCCGCTGCCGATACAGGTCTGCGGCGCGCCGTTCGGCCAGGCGCGCCGCCAGGTCGAAGGCCATATCAGGCCGATGCAGCGTTGTAGAACATCTCGCTGCTGCGCTGTTCGACCAACGCCTGCTCGATGGCCGCCTGATGCACTTCGTCGGCATGCTCCTCACGCGCTTCTGGCTTGATGCCCAGGCGTGCGAACAATTGCATGTCTTTGTCGGCCTGTGGGTTGGCAGTGGTCAGCAGTTTTTCGCCGTAGAAGATCGAGTTGGCGCCAGCCATGAACGCCAAGGCCTGCATTTGCTCGTTCATCTGCTCGCGGCCGGCGGACAGGCGCACGTGCGACTTGGGCATCAGCAGGCGGGCGACGGCCAGCATGCGAATAAAGTCGAACGGGTCGACGTCCTCTTCTTCGGCCAGCGGCGTGCCGGCAACCTTGACCAGCATGTTGATCGGCACCGACTCCGGGTGCTCGGGCAGGTTGGCCAGCTGAATCAGCAGGCCGGCGCGGTCGTCCAGCGACTCGCCCATGCCCAGGATGCCGCCAGAGCAGATCTTCATCCCCGCATCGCGCACATAAGCCAGGGTCTGCAGGCGCTCGCTATAGGTGCGGGTGGTGATGATGCTGCCGTAGAACTCCGGTGAGGTGTCGAGGTTGTGGTTGTAGTAGTCCAGGCCGGCCTGGGCCAGGGCCCGGGTCTGCTCCTCGTCGAGCTTGCCCAAGGTCATGCAGGTTTCCAGGCCCATGGCCTTCACGCCTTTGACCATTTCCAGCACGTAGGGCATGTCTTTGGCCGACGGGTGCTTCCACGCCGCGCCCATGCAGAAGCGGGTAGAACCGATGGCTTTGGCGCGGGCAGCCTCTTCCAGCACCTTCTGCACTTCCATCAGCTTCTGTTTTTCCAGCCCGGTGTTGTAGTGGCCGGACTGTGGACAATATTTGCAATCTTCCGGGCAGGCGCCGGTCTTGATCGACAGCAGGGTCGACACCTGCACCCGGTTAGGGTCGAAATGCGCGCGGTGCACGGTTTGCGCCTGGAACAGCAAGTCATTGAACGGTTGCTGGAACAGCGCCTTGACCTCGGCCAGGGACCAGTCGTGACGTGTTGTTGCAGTTGTGCTGGCGCTCATCGGCGTTTCCTTGTTTAGGCTGAAGCTGGCGCCGGGACAGGAAAGCCCACAAGCGCATCACGGATAGCTCGCATAGTTACGGAAGGCCCATGAACTGTCAACCACACTGGAAAAGACTGGTTTACAAGTGCTCACTTATTAATCAATCGTGTTTATTGTGCGATGAGCCTGCCGAGCAGCACTACCCGTTGTGCATCGCCTGCGAGCAGGAACTGCCATGGCTGGGTGACCACTGCCTGCGTTGTGCCTTGCCCTTGCCCATGGCCGGCCTGACCTGCGCCCAGTGTTCCCGTCGCTTGCCGGCCTTCGATAAGGTCGTTGCGCTGTGGCATTTCGGTTTTCCGGTGGACACGTTGGTCAGCCGCTTCAAGCACAACCGTCAGTGGCCTCTGGGCCGGCTGATGGCTGAATTGTTGGGGCATGGGCTAATGCATCGCTTTGCCGAAGGGCTGCCCCGTCCTGACCTGCTGTTGCCTGTACCCCTGGCCAAGCGTCGACTGCGCGAGCGTGGGTTCAACCAGGCAGGAATGCTTGGGCGGTGGCTGGGGTCGCAATTGGGGGTAAATTGCGATGAGCGAATACTGGCGCGCACGCGCGAGACACCGGCACAGCAACGTCTGGACGCCAAGGCACGGCGGCACAATTTGCGTCAGGCGTTTGCTGTAACCCGTGAACTGGAAGGCAAGCATGTCGCCATCGTCGATGATGTATTGACCACCGGTGCCACTGCCCAAGCTATTGCCCAGGCACTACGCAGGGCAGGCGCGCGGCGGGTGGATGTGTATTGCCTGGCACGTACGCCCAAGCCGGGGTATATCTGACCAGGCGCGGATCGCCGCTCCTGCACACTATCCATTCTGACTATAACGACCGAACGCCCATGCCCCTACCCACGCTTCTCACCCAGCACATCGCCCGCCGCCCCCAGCGCATCGCACTGCTGCAGCACATTGCCGAGCAAGGCTCGATCACCCGCGCAGCGAAGGCAGCGGGTATCAGCTACAAGGCTGCCTGGGATGCCATCGACGAGCTCAACAACCTGGCCAGCCAGCCGTTGGTCGAGCGCAGCACCGGTGGCCGTGGCGGTGGTGGTGCGCGCTTGTCGCCGGAAGGCGAGCGGGTGCTGCGCCTGTATCAACGGCTGCAGACACTGCAGGCGCAAATGCTTGAAGCCGCCGAAGAATCCAGCGACCTCGACCTGCTCGGGCGCCTGATGCTGCGCACCAGTGCGCGTAACCAGCTGCAGGGCCAGGTCAGCGGCCTGCGTCGTGAAGGCCGATATGATCGCGTCAGCCTGGCATTAGGCGGCGGGCTGGAGATTGATGCGCTGATCACCCACGACAGCACCGCGCGGCTGGAGCTGACACTGGGGACGATGGTGGTGGCGCTGCTCAAGGCGGGATGGGTACGGTTGCTGGCGGAGGGGGAAGCACCCGAAGCGGGCAGCAACTGCTTGAACGCAACGGTGGAAGAGGTGCTGGCAGGGGATGACGGGCCCAGTGAGCTCCGGCTGGCGTTGGGCAATGGGCAGACATTGTGTGCCATTGCCGAGGCGCACTGGTTGGCTGGGCAGCCGGTGGCGGCGGGCAGTGCGGTGCAGGTGCAGTTTCATCCGTCCTATGTGTTGATCGGGGTTCCTGCATAGCCTGGCCGCGCTTCAGCGCGGTTCGCGGGTAAACCCGCTCCCACAGGGAACGCGCCGCCTGAGACATGTGCACAAAACCTGTGGGAGCGGCTTTAGCCGCGAAGAGGCCGGTACAGGCATAACGCGTTACCATGGCCCCACGCTGCTTACCCTCCGGAGTCACCATGTCCCACCCCTTCGACACCCTCACCCCCGACCTGGTCCTGGACGCAGTGGAAAGTATCGGCTTTCTCAGCGACGCCCGGGTGCTGGCACTGAACAGCTACGAGAACCGCGTCTATCAGGTGGGCATTGAAGACGCTCAGCCGCTGATCGCCAAGTTCTATCGCCCAGACCGCTGGACCGATGCGGCGATCCTCGAAGAACACAGCTTCACCGCCGAACTCGCCGACTGCGAGGTGCCTGTGGTTGCGCCGATGCAGCACGACGGCCGCACCTTGTTCGAGCACCAGGGCTTCCGTTTCACTCTGTTCCCGCGCCGCGGCGGCCACGCTCCGGAGCCGGGCAACCTCGACCAGCTCTACCGCCTTGGCCAGTTGCTCGGCCGCCTGCATGCCGTAGGCGCCACCAAACCATTCGAGCACCGTGAGGCCCTGGCTGTGGAGAACTTCGGCCACGCCTCGCTGAACACCCTGCTGGACGGTGGTTTTGTCCCGCGCGAACTGTTGCCGGCCTTCGAGTCCGTAGCACGCGACGTGCTCAAGCGTGTCGAGGACATCTACGCCCGCACACCGCACCAGCTCATCCGCCTGCACGGCGACCTGCACCCCGGCAACCTGATGCACCGAGACGAGGTGTACCACATGGTCGACCTTGACGACTGCCGCATGGGCCCGGCAGTGCAAGATCTGTGGATGATGCTGGCGGGCAACCGCGAGGAGCGCCTGGGGCAACTGGCCGAACTGATCGACGGTTACAACGAGTTCCACGATTTCGATCCGCGCGAACTGGCCCTGATCGAGCCGTTGCGTGCCCTGCGCCAGCTGCACTATAGCGCCTGGCTGGCGCGGCGCTGGGACGACCCGGCATTCCCGCCCAGCTTCCCCTGGTTTGGCCAGCCACGCTACTGGGGCGACCAGATTCTTGCGCTGCGCGAGCAGATGGCTGCGCTGGATGAGCCACCCCTGAAATTGTTCTAGAGGTAGGGACGTCTCTGTCTACAATAGGGGTCGCTATATTTAGCTACCTAAGCAAGGATTCTGCATGCACGCCGCAAACCCGCGTCGCGGGTACATATTGGGCCTGAGCGCCTACATCATCTGGGGCCTGTTCCCCATTTACTTCAAGGCAATCCAGAACGTCCCGGCAGTGGAGATCATTGTCCACCGGGTGCTCTGGTCGGCACTGTTCGGCTCGCTGCTGCTACTGGTGTGGAAACACCCCGGCTGGTGGCGCGAACTGCGTGACAACCCGCGCCGGCTGGGCATTCTGGCGCTGAGCGGTGCACTGATCGCCGGCAACTGGCTGACCTATGTGTGGTCGGTAAACAACGGCCGCATGCTCGAGGCCAGCCTGGGTTACTACATCAACCCGCTGATCAACGTGTTGCTGGGCATGCTGATACTTGGCGAGCGCCTGCGCCGCCTGCAATGGCTGGCGGTGGGCATGGCCGCCTTAGGCGTAGCACAGCAGGTGTGGCAGGTAGGCAGCCTGCCTTGGGTGTCGCTGGTGCTGGCGTTGAGCTTCGGCTTCTACGGGCTGATTCGCAAACAGGCGCCAGTGGCGGCATTGCCGGGCCTGGTGGTGGAAACCTGGATGCTGGTGCCGCTGGCCCTTGGCTGGCTGCTGCTGCACCCGGCGGCGATGAGTGCCCAAGGGGCGTTTTACACCAGCAGCGAAGCCTTGTGGTTGATGGCTGCCGGGCCGGTGACGCTGATACCGCTGGTGTGCTTCAACGCTGCGGCGAGGCACCTGCCGTATACCACCTTGGGCTTCCTGCAGTACCTGGCGCCCACCTTGGTGCTGTTGCAGGCCGTCCTGCTGTTCGATGAACATTTGTCGTCGAGCACCTTAGTGGCGTTCATGTTCATCTGGGCGGGTCTGGCGATTTACAGCGTTGATGCGTGGCTGAGTTTGCGCAAGCGGAGCTGATCATTAAATGATCAAAACCATGCAGGCCACGTGGTTCGTGGCCTGCAGCGACATCTCCAAAGGTTATCCACACCCTCGTCCCCGTGCTTTGTGCACAAGCGGCTGGAACTTGGACGTTTTTTGATCAAAACCGTGCAAGGCACAGGGTACCTGGGCTGGAGCGCTACACCCCCAGGTTATCCACAGGGCCTTCCCCGTGATATCGGGATAACCGCAAGGGGGCGCAAAGCGGCCCCCGGCAATGTCGGCTCAATCCTCCGCCCGCAACTTCAACTCCACCATCAAATCATCCGCCAGGCTCTCCAGCTTCTGCTGCAGTTCATCCAGCGAAAGGGTCAACGGCAGCGCCAGCAAGGCATCTGCATGAAACAGTGGTTCGCTGCTCATCGGTGCCGGCCGTACCTCAGTGGTAAACCGCTCAAGGTTCACGCCCAGATCCGCCAGCAACCGGGTAATGTCGCGCACGATCCCCGGCCGGTCATTCCCCACCAGCTCCATGGCAATCGGCTTCCAGGTGCACGACGGTTCAATACCGCTCTCGGCAATCAGCACCCGAATGTCATACCTCGCCAACCCCTGCAACGACGCCACCAGTTCAGCATAATTCTCTGCCGGCACCGCCACCCGCAAGATGCCGGCAAACTGCCCGGCCATGCGCGACATGCGGCTTTCCAGCCAGTTGCCACTGTGGTCGGCGATGCACTGGGCAATGCGTTCGACCTGGCCGGCCTTGTCAGGGGCGATAACAGTCAGTACAAGATGATCCACAAGCCCTTCCTCGTGTCGGACCGCGCCCGGCGGCAGTAAATCGGGGGATCGACTCAGTATAGGCAAGGCGCGGCAACCTGCCGCAGGGCGGCCAGCACAACGAATCGTGTACTGTTTCAAGATTTATCTGGAACAATCCACCTGTTTTTTGCGAACATACCCACTCCCAGCGTGACCATACGCGACCAACGGGTCGCATAACGGCGCTTTTAGTCTGATTTTGCCCCGCCTACTGCTTCATGTAGTATCCCGTGGCGCGGACTACAAAACGTCGTTTGGATGTCTGCCAAGGCGCCTGTGAAAATACGCACACTGCCTGCCGGCCTGTCTGGCAAGCCGCACCCAGCCGCGCCCGGTACAACCCGGGGGCACGCACTGGTGCCGTGTTTAGAGAAGCGCTACAGGCTTAATACAGAAGAGCGAAATAGCTGAGCAGAGTGAGGCAAGCAATGACTGGATACGTTCAAGTCGGTGGCCTTCAGGTCGCCAAGGTCCTGTACGACTTCGTGAACAACGAAGCCATCCCCGGGACCGGCATCGTCGCCGAGCAGTTCTGGGCGGGTGCAGAGAAGATCATCAATGACCTCGCTCCAAAGAACAAAGCCCTGCTCGCCAAGCGCGACGAGCTGCAAGCCAAGATCGACGCCTACCATCAGGCACGCAAAGGCCAGGCCCACGACGCCGTCGCCTACAAAGCATTCCTCCAGGAAATCGGCTACCTGCTGCCACAAGCCGACGATTTCCAGGCCACCACCCAGAACGTGGACGAAGAAATCGCCCACATGGCCGGTCCGCAGCTGGTTGTTCCGGTGATGAACGCCCGTTTCGCCCTGAACGCCGCCAACGCCCGCTGGGGTTCGCTGTATGACGCCCTGTACGGCACCGACGCCATCAGCGATGAAGGCGGCGCCGAAAAAGGCCAGGGTTACAACAAGGCCCGTGGCGACAAGGTCATCGCCTTCGCCCGCGCCTTCCTCGACGAAGCCGCGCCACTGGCTGCCGGCTCGCACGTCGACTCCACCGGCTACCGCGTCGAAGGCGGCAAGCTGATTGTTGCCCTCAAAGGCGGCAGCAACACCGGCCTGCGTGACGATGCCCAGCTCATCGGCTTCCACGGTGATGCTGCTGCACCGACCGCCGTGCTGCTCAAGCACAACGGCCTGCACTTCGAGATCCAGGTTGATGCCAGCACTCCGGTTGGCAGCACCGACGCCGCTGGCGTCAAAGACATCCTGATGGAGTCGGCGCTGACCACCATCATGGACTGCGAAGACTCGGTTGCCGCCGTCGACGCCGACGACAAGGTCATCGTCTACCGCAACTGGCTGGGTCTGATGAAAGGCGACCTGGCCGAAACCGTGACCAAGGGTGGTAAAACCTTCACCCGCACCATGAACCCGGACCGCGAGTACGCCGCGCCCAACGGCGGCAGCGTGACCCTGCATGGCCGTTCGCTGCTGTTCGTGCGCAACGTTGGCCACCTGATGACCAACCCGGCGATCCTCGACGCCCAAGGCAACGAGATCCCCGAAGGCATCCAGGACGGCCTGTTCACCAACCTGATCGCCCTGCACAACCTCAACGGCAACACCAGCCGCAAGAACACCCGCAGCGGCAGCGTGTACATCGTCAAGCCGAAGATGCACGGCCCGGAAGAAGTCGCCTTCGCCGCGGAAATCTTCAGTCAGGTCGAAGACCTGCTGGGCATGCCGCGCAACACCGTCAAGGTTGGCATCATGGACGAGGAGCGCCGTACCACGGTCAACCTCAAGTCCTGCATCAAGGCAGCCGCCGAGCGCGTGGCGTTCATCAACACCGGTTTCCTTGACCGCACAGGCGACGAAATCCACACCTCGATGGAAGCCGGCGCCGTGGTGCGCAAGGGCGCCATGAAAAACGAGAAGTGGATCGGCGCCTACGAGAACAACAACGTCGACGTTGGCCTGGCCACCGGCCTGCAAGGGCGTGCCCAAATCGGCAAGGGCATGTGGGCCATGCCCGATCTGATGGCCGCCATGCTCGAGCAGAAGATCGCTCACCCGCTGGCCGGTGCCAACACCGCCTGGGTACCGTCGCCGACGGCCGCTACCCTGCACGCCCTGCACTACCACAAGGTGGACGTCCAGGCGCGTCAGCGTGAACTGGCCTCGCGCACCCCGGCATCGGTGGACGACATCCTGGCCATCCCGCTGGCCGCCGACACCAACTGGTCGGACGAAGAAATCCGCAACGAGCTGGACAACAACGCCCAGGGCATCCTCGGCTACGTGGTGCGCTGGATCGACCAGGGTGTGGGTTGTTCGAAGGTGCCAGACATCAACAACGTCGGCCTCATGGAAGACCGTGCCACCCTGCGCATTTCCGCCCAGCTGCTGGCCAACTGGCTGCGCCATGGCGTGGTCAGCCAGGAGCAGGTGCTGGAAAGCCTCAAGCGCATGGCCGTGGTGGTCGACCAGCAGAACGCCAGTGACGCACTGTACCGCCCGATGGCGCCGAACTTCGACGACAACATCGCGTTCCAGGCGGCTGTAGAGCTGGTGGTGGAAGGTGGCAAACAGCCGAACGGCTATACCGAGCCGGTGCTGCACCGCCGTCGCCGCGAGTTCAAGGCGCGTAACGGGTTGTAAACCGCAAGGGGCCGCTTTGCGGCCCATTCGCGGCACAAGGCCGCTCCTACAGGGGACCGCGTGCCCCTTGTAGGAGCGGCCTTGTGCCGCGAATGGGCTGCAAAGCAGCCCCTTTCTGCATCACTCTATTTTCAGTTCTTTCTTCACCAGTTCCAGCAGCTTGCCCAGGTCGACCGGCTTGAGCAGGAAATCCACCACCCCCAGGTGCATCACGTCCACCGCCTCTTTCACATCGGTGTCGCCCGACACCACGATGATCGACAACGCTGCGCGCTCCGACTCGCGAATCTGCCGGATCAGGTCCAGACCGTCCTCTGGCTGCATGCGCAAATCGGTGATCATCAAAGCAATCCGTTGCTGGTAATGCAGGTACAACCTGGCTTCTTCTGCCCCGTCCGCCCCCACCGCATCGATGCCCCGGCTTTTCAGGTACACGATCAGCGCCTCGCGGTTAACCGCGTTGTCATCCACCACCAGCACCAACGGCCTGGGTGCCACAGGTGCACTCACCACGGCCAATGCCTCACGCTCGGCGTCGCTCAAGATGTCGGTGTGCTCAGGCATGCTCATCTCGTCAAAAAAATTCCGCTTCAGCCTTAGGACCACATTACTCGCGTAACCCGTTTCGCCTTTCGTCGGGTCTTTGACAGGGGCCTTCATAGACTTACGTCCAATGGGCACCACCCCGCCGCAAGCCGACCATGGAGGCAGAAAACAACAGGGCCGGCACCTATATATAGATATATATAGTTCGGCATAGCGATACGGTCAGTTTCATGAGCAAAAAGGACGCCTACAGCCAGGCGGGCAGGACAGCAGTACTGCAGAACATTCAGGGCACCCTGCAGTTCCTGCAGCGCTTTCCGCCGTTCAACCAGATGGAGCACAGCCACCTGGCCTACCTGGTCGAGCAGTGCCAGCTGCGCTTCTATGCCTGCGGCGAGAGCATCGTCAAGCCTGCCGACGGGCCGATCGAGCACTTCTACATCGTCAAGCAGGGCCGCGTGGTTGGCGAGCGCCAGCACCTGGTCAAGCCTGGCGTGGAAACCACCTTCGAAATCACCAGTGGCGAGTGCTTCCCGCTGGCGGCCCTGCTGGGCGAGCGGGCCACCCGCACCGAGCACCTGGCCGGTGAAGATACCTTCTGCCTGCAGTTGAACAAGGCCGCGTTCATCCGCGTGTTCTCGATGTCTGAAGTGTTTCGGGATTTTGCCCTGCGCGGAGTCAGCAGCCTGCTCGACCAGGTCAACCAGCAGGTGCGACAGCGTGCCGTGGAAACCCTCGGCACCCAGTACTCGCTGAACACGCCATTGGGTGAACTGGCCATGCGTCATCCGGTGGTGTGCAGTGGCGACATGTCTTTGCGCGAAGCCGTGCAGCTGATGCACGAGCAGCAGGTCGGCAGCATCGTGGTGGTCGACCCGCAGCGCTACCCCACCGGCATTTTCACCCTGCGCGACCTGCGCCAGGTGGTGGCCTCGGCGGATGCCGACCTGGGCGCCCCCATCGAGCGGCACATGACAGTCAAACCCTTCTACCTCAGCCCTCAGGCCAGCGCTTTCGACGCGGCCATGGCCATGACCGAGCGGCATATCGCCCATGTGTGCCTGGTGGAAAACCGGCGCCTGTGCGGTGTGGTTTCCGAGCGTGACCTGTTCTCGTTGCAACGGGTCGACCTGGTGCACCTGGCGCGCACCATCCGCCATGCGCCGCGGCTGGACACCCTGGTCTCGCTGCGTGGGGAAATCAGCCAACTGGTCGAGCGCATGCTCGCCCACGGCGCATCGTCCACGCAGATCACCCAGATAATCACCCTGCTGAACGACCACACCGTGTGCCGGGTGATCGAGCTGGCGCTGGCCGAGCGCGGCGACCCGGGCGTGCCGTTCAGCTGGTTGTGCTTTGGCAGCGAGGGGCGCCGCGAGCAGACCCTGCACACCGACCAGGACAACGGCATCCTCTTCGAAGCGCTAGACCGTACCGAAGCCGACGCCATCCGTGCCCGCCTGCTGCCGCTCGCGCAATACATCAACCAGTGCCTGGCCCAGTGCGGCTTTACCTTGTGCAAGGGCAACGTCATGGCGGGCAACCCTGACTTGTGCCTGTCGCGCAGCGAGTGGGCACGGCGCTTTGCCGGCTTTGTGCGCGAGGCCAGCCCGGAGAACCTGCTGGGTTCGAGCATCTACTTCGACCTGCGGGTGGTGTGGGGCGATGAGCAAGGTTGCGAGCAACTGCGCCAGGGCCTGCTGGAGCAGGTGGCCGACAACCGCATCTTCCAGCGCATGCTGGCCGACAATGCCCTGCGCCAGCGCCCACCGGTGGGCCGCCTGCGCGAATTCGTGCTGACCCGCCAGGGCAACGACAAGGCCGCTACCCTCGACCTCAAGGTCCAGGGGCTGACACCCTTCGTCGACGGCGCCCGTCTACTGGCGTTGGCCAATGGCGTCGGTGCTTGCAATACCCTGGAACGGCTGCGCCAGCTGGTAGCCAAGGGCGTGATCGAGCCACTGGACGGCGCGGCCTATGAAGAGGCTTACCATTTCATTCAGCAAACCCGCATGCAGCAGCACCAACGCCAGGCGCGCGACAACCTGCCCTACTCCAACCGGCTCGACCCGGACAGCCTCAACCACCTGGACCGGCGCATCCTGCGCGAGTCCCTGCGCCAGGCCCAGCGCCTGCAAAGCAGCCTGGCCTTGCGGTACCAGTTATGAGCCTGTTCGCGTGGCTGCGCCCCAGCGCGCCCGAGCTGGACCACAGCACACGCCAGCGCCTGGCCCGGTTACCCAAGCCCACGCCGCTGGGGGTGTGTACCCTGCGCGAACAACGCTGGGTAGTGCTGGACCTGGAAACCAGCGGGCTCAACCCCAACCGGGACCAGGTGCTGTCGATTGGAGCAGTGGCCATCGAAGATGGCGCCATCGATTTTGCCCAGCAGTTCGAACGTACCCTGCACCGGCCTTTGCAGAAGACCAACGCCAGCGTGCTGATCCACGGCCTGGGCCCGAGCGCCCTGGCCGCCGGTTGCGACCCGGCCGAGGCCTTGCTCGATTTGCTCGACTTCATTGGCGACAGCCCGGTGCTGGCGTTTCATGCGCCATTCGACCAGCGCATGCTGGCCCGTGCGCTGAAAGAGAGCCTTGGGTATCGCTTGCAGTCACCGTTCCTCGACGTTGCCGAACTGGCGCCGATGCTCAACCCCGACACAGTGTTGCGCGAGGCCGGGCTGGATGACTGGGTGGCGCGGTTTGGTTTGCAGGTGGAGGAACGCCACCATGCCAGTGCCGATGCCCAGGTGACGGCAGAGCTGGCGCTGATCCTGTTCAGCCAGGCCCGGCGCCAGCAACTGGACAGCCCGTTGCAGCTGGAGCAGCGGTTGCGTGGGTGGCGCAGGCGTAACGTGCAGAGTCACGGCCTTTAGCTTTGTATTGGCCTTGCTGGCCTCTTCGCGGGCACGCCCGCTCCCACAGGGATCTCACAGCCTTGAATACTGTGGAGTACCTGTGGGAGCGGGTTTACCCGCGAAGAGGCCGGCACAGGCTAGTGGTGGCAATCCGATAAGCGTCCATTGCACCCACCCCCTCCCCTCTGCAACAATCGCGAATAATTATCGTTAGTTAATGCATTCGTTCCGGGGGGACGCTGCTTGTCTTCTGCACAGAGCCCACACGCCGATCTGGTCGGTGCGCTGTACCGCGACCACCGTGGCTGGCTGCTCGCCTGGCTGCAACGCAGCATGGCCTGTCGCCAACGTGCCGAAGACCTGAGCCAGGACACCTTCGTGCGCCTGCTCGGCCGTGACCAGCTGGATACGCCCCGCGAACCCCGCGCCTTTCTGGCCGCCGTGGCCAAGGGGCTGATGTTCGACCATTTCCGCCGCGCCGCACTGGAACAGGCCTACCTCGCCGAGCTGGCACTGATCCCGGAAGCCGAACACCCCTCACCGGAAGCGCTGCACCTTATCCTTGAAGACCTCAAAGCCATCGACCGCCTGCTCGGCAAGCTGTCGAGCAAGGCCCGCGCAGCGTTCCTGCACAACCGCCTGGACGGCATGGGCCATGCCGAAATCGCAGAGCGCCTGGGCGTTTCAGTATCACGGGTGCGCCAGTACATCGCCCAAGGCATGCGCCAGTGCTATGTGGCCCTGTACGGGGAGCCGACGTGAGCAATGCACCGGTTTCGTCCCAGGTACTGGAAGACGCCATCGCCTGGAAACTCAGCCTCGGCGACGCCAGCGGCACGCCGGATGAGCGCAACGCGTTCATGCGCTGGCATGCCGCCAGCGAAGAACACGCACGTGCCTGGCGTCAGCTCGGCGCCATGGACCAACGCGTCAGCGCTGCGGCCGGCCCGGCACGCCAGGCTTTGCTGCAATCGCGCGCCGGCCTGCGTCGACGCATCGGTAAAGTTGGCAGCGGGCTGGCCAGCATGGTCCTGCTCGGTTCGTTGCTGGCCTGGGTCGGCGCACCGTCACTGGCCCCCAGCTACTGGCTGGCCGACCAGCGCACGGCCACGGGTGAGCTGCGGACCTTGCGCCTGGAAGACGGCACACTGCTGAGCCTGAACACCCACACCGCGGTAGACATCGACTACGCAGGCGAGCAGCGGGTCATCGTGCTGCATCAGGGCGAAATCTCGGTCGAAACCGGCCACCAAGACCCCCGCCCGCTGCTGGTACGCACCGACGACGGTCGCCTGCGTCCCCTTGGCACGCGTTTCCTGGTGCGCCGCGAAGCCGGCGGTACACGCCTGGAAGTGCTGCAAGCCTCGGTCGCCGCCATGCCGCATAACAGCGGCGACGAACAAGTGCTGCGTGAAGGCCAGCAAGTGCTGATGAACGCCAACGGCCTCGGCCAGGTCGGCGCAGTACCGGTCGGGGCCGATGCCTGGACCCGTGGCATGCTGGTGGTGGACAACGTGCGCCTGGGCGAACTGCTGGCCGCGCTGGGCAAATACCGCAGCGGCTACCTCGGGGTAGACGAGCAAGTCGCAGACCTGCGCGTGACTGGCAGCTTCCCGCTGACCGACACCAACCTGGCGCTGGAGTCGCTGGTGCCGGCCTTGCCGGTAAAGATCGAGCGGCATACCCAGTGGTGGGTGAACGTCGTTCCCAAGTAAACCTTCACTGCCCTGTTCGCGGGCTTGCACGCGAACAGGCCACTACACACTCCAAATAATTCTCAATATTTTTCAGATTCGCCCTGTCACTTTTCAGATCTCGCTCGGCAAGGAAACAGCAAGCACTTACCCGTCGAGGAACCGCCGCATGTCCCGTGCCGTTGATCGTATCCTGCGCCCCAGCCTCATGGCCCTGGCCATCGGCTTGGCTGCCCCGCTGTCCAGCCCTGCCTTGTTCGCCGCCGAGCCATCCACTGCGCGCGCCTACAACCTGCCCAGCGCGCCGCTAGCCACCACCCTCAACCAGATCGCCAGCCAGGCGGGCATCGCCTTGGCCATCGACCCGGCACTGGTCAGCGGCCGCACTTCGGCCGCGGTGAGCGGCCAGTACGACGGCCTTGGCGCCCTGCAAGCCGCCCTGCGCGGTACCGGCCTGCAACTGCAACAGAGCACCGTGGGCAGCTACAGCCTGGTGGCGGTGCCGGATGGCAGCCTGGCGCTACCAGAAACCACCGTGAACGCCGCCAGCGTTTCTGAAAGTGCCTGGGGGCCGGTAGAGGGTTACCTGGCCAAACGCACCGCCGCTGGCACCAAAACCGACACCGCACTGGTGGAAGCCCCCCGCTCCATCTCCATTGCCACCCGCGAGCAGATGAAAGACCGTGGCGTGCACAGCCTGGATGACGCCGTGCGCTACATGCCGGGCATCGTGTCGGCCAGTTTCGGTAGCGACACGCGGTATGACTGGATGCGCGTGCGCGGCTTCGAGCCCACCCAGTTCCTCGATGGCCTGCCGCTGCCACGCGGCGTGTACGCCAACCCCAAAGCCGAAACCTGGAACCTCGACCGCCTCGCCCTGCTGCGTGGCCCGGCCTCCTCGATCTATGGCCAAACCCCGCCCGGCGGCCTGCTCGACATGGTCAGCCGCCGCCCGCAGGCCGAAAGCGCCCATGAGATCGAGCTGCAATATGGCAGCGACAACCATCGTCAGATCAACTTCGCCAGCACTGGCAAGATCGACGACGACGGCCGCTTTCTGTACGGCGTCAGCGGCGTGATCCGTGACAGCGGCACACAAATCGACCATATCAACAACAAGCGCTACAACATCGCGCCAAGCCTGACCTGGAACATCGACGAAGACACGACGTTGACCTTGTTGACCCAGTTCACCCGCGACGATACCGGCGCCACCAGCCAGTTCCGGCCCATCCAGGGCACCAAGATCGACATGCCGTTCGGCAAGATCTCGCACCACAAGAACCTGGGTGACCCGGATTACGAGTTCTACGACCGCACTTACTACGCGCTGGGCTACGCCTTCGAACACCGCATCAACGACGTATGGCAGTTCCGCCAGAACCTGCGCTATACCAAGTCGGACCTGTCGTTCCAGACCATCACCCCTGGCAGTTACTATTCGCCGGGCGGCCCGGTGCAAGACGACGGCACAGTCAGCCGCATGTCGACCAATACCGATGAAGACATCAGCCAGTTCGCGGTGGACAACAACTTCCAGGCCGACTTCGCCACCGGTGACATTACCCACACCCTGCTGATCGGCCTGGACCACCAGCGCGTCAATACCAACTACCTGTCGATCTTCGGCTTCAACGTGCCGGACAGCAACGTCAACAACCCGGTCTACGGGCTGCCGATCACCCGCCCGGATCGCTCGACCGCGTTTTATGACTACAACCAGAAAACCCGTC
The DNA here is from genome assembly GCF_053557975.1 of Pseudomonas sp. XP2. Lineage (NCBI taxonomy): Bacteria > Pseudomonadati > Pseudomonadota > Gammaproteobacteria > Pseudomonadales > Pseudomonadaceae > Pseudomonas > Pseudomonas sp. XP2. The sequence continues at coordinate 114,617 of NZ_JBNRIK010000008.1, read as the reverse complement.
AGACCGGCCTGTATGTGCAGGACCAGATGGCACTCGGCAACTGGCGCCTGACGCTGGGCGGTCGCGAGGACTGGGTGCATACCGGCACCAAGTTCTTCAACCAGGACGATGCCACCAGTACCCAGCGGGACAAGAAGTTCAGCGGCAACGCAGCCATCAGCTATGTGTTCGACTCGGGCTTCGTGCCGTACCTGTCGTATGCCGAGTCGTTCCAGCCCTCCAGCAATGCCAGTGTGTCGGCAACGAACCCGCTCAAACCCACCGAAGGCAAACAGTGGGAGCTGGGCGTGAAGTACCAGCCGCCAGGCTCCAACACCCTGCTGTCGGCAGCCGTGTATGACCTGACCCAGAAAAACGTCGCGGTCACCGACACCGTTGGTGGGGTGACCATCACCAGCCAGACCGGCGAAGTGAAAGTCCGCGGCCTTGAGCTGGAAGCGGTTTCCGATGTGACCGAAAACCTGAAGGTGATTGCCGCCTACACCCTGGCCAAGTCCGAGGTGCAGGACGGCGATTTCAAAGGCAACCGCCTGCAGCTGATGCCGAACCAGCAGGCGTCCATCTGGGGCGACTACACCTGGCACTCGGGCGTGCTCGACGGCTTCGGCATCGGCCTGGGCGCGCGTTACACCGGCAACACCTACGGTGACCAGGCCAATACCTACCTGGGCAAAGCCAAGGCCTACACCGTATTCGACGCGTCGGTGCATTACGACCTGGGTCGCCTGAACAGCAGCCTGCAAGGCGCCTCGGTGGCGGTCAATGCCACCAACCTGCTGAACAAGGATTACCTCTCTACTTGCGACGGGTACTACTGCTACTACGGCGATGAGCGCAGCGTTGTCGCCAGCGCCACTTACAAGTTCTGAATGAGCGGGGGCCGCCTTGCGGCCCCAGGTTCCAACAGACAAAATCGGTACCGTGATGAAAAGCCCCACCATCCGCCGCTGGTCCGTGGTCCACACCTGGAGCAGCCTGGTCTGTACCCTGTTCCTGCTACTGCTGGCACTCACCGGCCTGCCGCTGATCTTCCACCACGAACTCGAACACCTGCTCGGCGACGCCCCCGAGCTGCGCGAAATGCCAGCAGGCACCCCGCACCTCGACCTGCAGCAGCTTGTAGTGAAAGCCGAACAGCATCGCCCCGGCGAGGTCATGCAGTACTTCGGCTACGACGAAGACGAACCCAACGGCGTGGTCGCCATCACCGCCGCCACTGCGGGCACCGACCCCAACCTGTCGCACACCTTCATGCTCGACGCCCGTACCGGCGAGGCAGTGGCCATGCCGGCCGCCAATGGCGGTTTCATGATGGTCATGCTGCGCCTGCACGTGGACATGTTCGCCGGCCTGCCCGGCAAGCTGCTGCTGGCCTTCATGGGCATACTGTTCATCGTCGCGATCGTCTCCGGCACCGTGCTGTATGCGCCGTTCATGCGCCGCCTGGCGTTCGGCACCGTGCGCCACGAAAAATCCCGCCGCCTGCGCTGGCTCGACCTGCACAACCTGCTCGGCGTGGTTACGCTGGCGTGGGCGTTGACAGTGGGCGTGACCGGTGTGATCAGTGCCCTGTCCGACCTGGTCATCGCCGCCTGGCGCAACGACAGCCTGGCAACCATGGTCGCACCGTATCGCAATGCCCCGCCGCTCACCGACCGCGCGCCAGCCACACGCCTGCTGCAGATTGCCGAACAGGCCGCCCCTGGCATGCGCCCGGACTTCATTGCCTTCCCCGGCACGCGCTTTTCCAGCGAGCACCACTACGCGGTGTTCATGAACGGCTCCACCCATCTGACCTCGCACCTGTTCACGCCGGTGCTGATCGACGCCCGTACCCTGGCAGTGACTGCCGTAGGCGATCGCCCTTGGTACATGGACGCCATGGGCCTGTCGCAGCCGCTGCATTTTGGCGACTACGGCGGGCGGCCGATGCAAATACTGTGGGCGGTCCTGGATGTGCTCACCCTCATCGTGCTCGGCAGCGGCCTCTACTTGTGGTGGGGCAAGCAGCGCAAACCCAGGGAGGCGCGGACATGAGCCACCAGTCGCAATCCACTGTGCGCCTTTTCGCCTGGCCAGCGTTGATTGCCCTGCTGGGCTTCGTGGGCCTGTTCGCCGCGCTGCTGGGGGACGGTGGTTGGGACGTGCTGGCCTGGGCCGGCCTGGGCCTTCCAGCCCTGCTGAGCGTGCGCGGGCTGTTCTGGCGTCGGCGGCGCTAGCCCGCTACCACCACGCAGTTGCGGGTATTGCCAAGCATGGGGTTTTCCTCAACCAAGGATCAGCCCCATGCGCCCCCTCGAACACCTGGAACAGATCGACCGACACATCGGTGACCTGCTCGACGGCCTCCCCACCATCGCCCTCAACCAACCCATCACCTCCGGCACGCGCACCTGGCTACACGGCGAGCTGGCCAGTTTCTGGGCCACAGCCGATGAACAGGGCAACACGCCCAGGCAGCAATTGCTGATACTGCGCAAGGCGCTGATGCTGGCCGAAATCGAATTGCGCGTGGCCGACCAGACCTTGAGCAACGGGCAAGCCGAACTCTTGCGCACCTGCCTGGAGAAGCCATTGCCCTCACAACGCAGGCACTTGCCTCTGGCCGAACGGCCACAGGTGTACCGCGTACTGCTGGAAGACCGGCGGCCCAACTGGCGCAGCTACCTGCCAGGCACTCTGGTCATCGTTGCCAGTACCGTCGAGGGCCACATGCTCACGGCAGAAGACGCCGCAGGCAGCGCCTTGCTGTGCAGCCTGTCACAGGGTATCGAAGCATTCGATTCCCTTGCCGCACTGCACAAAGAGCTCTGCGAACGCCTGGAGGATCCGCTCCAGAGCCGGCCACTGCTGCACCTGTACCTTGAGGAACAGGCAGACCGCGCGCGCCGGTCGCATCGCCTGCGCTATGACTGGTATGCCGACAGCCTGCTGGAGGCTCAGGTCGACAGTGTGATCGAAGCCCAGCGCCAGCGGTTGAGTGATCCCGGGTTATGGAGCGTCGACATAACCGACCAGCACGCCCGGCTGAACAGGGCCATGGCGCTTCGGCACGAAGTCGGCGCCAAACCCATCCTGCAGACGCGCTATTCGCAACTGCTTGAAAAGAACCTGCCGAACTGGCTGCGCAATACCTCCGCGCAAGGCCTGAGCCATATCATGCAGACCATGCAGGAGCTGGTGGCAACTGCCGAGCGGGCTGCAGCCCCCGGCGTGCTTAGCCTCAACGACTTCAAGCAACGCAACAGCCTGCTGAGCTGGGCCAATGCACGCCTGCGCGAGCGCCTGAGCTACGACCTGGGGTACGACGCGGATCCGGGCGAGATTCAGGTGAGTATCGTCCGCGCCCGCCGTACCGGCGCTGTCATGCATCCCTTCGCCACCTCCTCCTACGTCACTTACGCCGGCATGCAGCGCGTGGGCGATGAGATGGTGGAAATGGTCGAGGAAAGCAACACGCTCGAACAGCTGGCGCTGAAGAACCTGCCATGGTTCGACACCGACTACTGGCTTACCGCGCGCATGGTCCATGCCCGAGGGTGTGCCTTACCACCTGGCCTAACGGCGGAGTATGTGAAAAACATGATCCGGGAACTGAACGTGGGCGACAGCTACGCAATGTACCTGCATACCCAACTTATCGGTTCCAGAACCGGCAAGTGGCGCCAGGCCGCACACAGCCGGGTAAACCTGGCGCGCATGCGTGCAGAAGCAGTCAAGGCACGCTACGCCGGGCACTTCGGCGAAGACCCTTTCGAGCACGGTTACAACTGGGTGTGCGCCGTGCTGGATCAACCGCACAATACCTTGCGCGCCCCGGTGGCGGGCTACCCGGTCACGGTTCGACAATTGAACATCATGGGCCACACCCTGCAGGGTGTGCTGCTGCTCAACAGTACCCCCTACAAGTCCCAGGCATGCGTGTTGTATACGCCGGATGCACCGGACCGCAGGGCATGGCGCCGTTTTCGCACCACCCGCGAACTGCTTCGTACTGTGCGCCAGCAGCCCGGGCTGAAGGCGTACATTGCACAGCGCCTGCCATTGCTACCCGCAGCCACGGTGCAGCGCCTTCTGGACAAGGGGCGCCTGGGCACACATGTAAAAACCCCTGCAGTGAACGATGACCTGTTTTTTGTCTATTACCGGGCCGAGGTCCAGGCGCTGATCGCCCAGGCCGATGCCGACAGCATGACGACCCAGGAAGTGAATGCGCAAACGATCATCGCGCTGAGCTGGCGCCTGGTGGACTTCATCAGCCTGCTGCTGCCCAACCAAGCCCTGTTGGCATTGTCGATCGGCCGCATGGCCATCGACATCTGGGACGGCGTGCAGGCCTTCAAGCAGGAGGATGTGGAAGGGGTGATGCGCCACGCCTACAACGCCTTCAGCCACCTCAATGATGCAGCGATCAGTTATGTAGGCTCTGGCCTGCTGCGCCGTTCGCTGCGTGGCATGCCAAAGCAACCGCCATTGCCGTTGCCCGCGCGCTTCCAGGCGCAACCGGACAGCACCAACCTGCGCTATCGCATAGACGGCATCTACGGTGAAGGGGTATACGAGCAGCCCACGGCCTTTGGCGGGCTGTCGCTGTACTTCGTCAAGGACAACGACAACCGCTACTACAAGGTCAGTTTCGACGGCTACCGCTGGCGGGCCATCGACCCTGACCAACCGGATGCCTACCTGCATCAGCCGCTCAAGCGCAGAGCCGACGGGCAATGGGTAATCGACTCATCGGTGCACTGGTACGACGGGCTGCCCGACCTGACGCAGCTGCTGCAGGACTGCTACCTGCAAGCGCCACTGGCGGGCACACCTTTGAACATCGAACAGGGGCTCTACCAGGCTGAAGATCAACTGTACCTGGCGCTCATGGGCGGGCAGTTACCTTTACGCCGCCACTTGCTGCCAGACCGTTACCACTTGCAGATGGCAGCCGCCAGCAGCGCTGGCGCGGCGCCGTGGGCGGTATTGCGCCACGAGAATGGCCAGTGGCTGATACGCGTTCGCCAGGCGGGGCGCAGCAGCGACTGGCTGGCATTGCCAGATCAGCCACTGCCAGCCCGCTGACGCCCGCATCGACAGCCTTAATCGCCCAGCTTGGGCAATAACCGGTCCAGCCGCTGGTACAAGGCACTGCCACTCGGCCAGTTTCGCAACAGCCGCGCCCGATCCCGGGCGTAGGCCGGGGCGAAGCTGAGCTGGGTCGCGTGCTGGCACATGGCATCGAGGTCAATCAGCGACCACCGGCCATTGTCCCAGAACAGGTTATGGCCCTTGAAGTCGCCATGGCTGATGCGCTCGCGAATCAGCTGCTGCATCACATGCACCAGCGCATCCACCTGTTCCTCGGGCGCATCGCCATTTTCGACGTAGGGCGCAAAGCATGCCGTCAGGTCCGGGCCATCGACATACTCGGTGACCAGATAGGCACGGCTGCGCAGCCCCATGACCCGTTGCTCCAGCACCGCCAAAGGCTTGGGCGTAGCGATGTCGAGGAACTCCAGGCGGTGGCCTTCGATCCACGAATGCCAGGCACGGCTCGGGCGCCAGAAGCGCTTGAACCAGTGCGCGGTGTTCTTGATGTTGTAGCGTTTGAGCACAAGCTTGCGACCGTTCACCTCGATGCGCGCCACACTGGCGGCGCCACCGGTCTTGTACAGGTGGCCCCTGTCGATCAGTGCATCGGCCTGCTCCAGTACCGGCTGCATGGCCTCGACCTCACTGCGACGGATCGCCTGCAACCCCGAGAGTGTGCGCTGGACACTGAACAGGCTGCATTCGCGGCCCGCTTTGTCCAGGTAGTCCTTCTGGCGCCAGTTGCGCACCTTGTCCACCTGCTTTTGCAGGGCTTCCAGTGGCAACGCATGTTCGGCGTTGGCCAGCAGGTAGTGGACCAGCAGCTCTTCGATGAAAGGTTCCAGGCGCTTGGGCAGCTGGGCAAAGAATACGCCGAGGTTTTCCAGTACACGTGGGCGCGACAGCTGCTGGCCTGGCGTTTCAGCCTTGATACCGGCGCCATCGATCAGGTACAGCTTGCCGCCATGGCGCAGCAGGTTGTCCAGGTGCAGGTCTTCCTGCCAAAGGCCCTGAGCGTGCATGTGCGCGACAGCCGTGAGCGCTTCGCCCAGCACCAGGTGTTGTTCGTCGGCCAGCACCGGCAGGCTTTCCACCGCCGCCCAGGCATCGGCCAGGCTCTCAGCGCCGTCGAGGAATTCGAAGAGCAGCCAGCCGCCCTCGCCTTCCTTGAGGCCGTCGGCCAGCAGCTTCGGCGTGGTCAAGCCATGTTCGGCCAGCAATTTCACACCTTGCAGTTCGCGCTGGAAATGCCGGGCGGCGTTGCCGCCCACCAGCAGCTTGGCCAGCACCGGGATACCGCGCCACACACCAGCGCCCACATAGCGCTGCCCGGGCAGGACGCGCAGCAGGCTGAGCAGTTGCAGTTCGGCGCTGCCGGCGGCGTCCGCCAGGGTGATGCTCAGGGGCAACGACGGGCTGCGCCCGGCGTCCTTCAGTTCAGACAAACGCATCAGCGGGCCTCTTTTTCACGACGCCGTTGCGTCAGGCGTTGCAGCCAGGTATCGACCAGCGTGCTGTCAGCCGGCTGCGCCAGGTAAGTCGCCAGCATCGTGCGCACATCAGCCTCGCTCCAGGCGCGGGCGCGACGCAGCAGCGGCTCCAGGTCCTTGAGGCGGTCACGCATGCCAAACAGCAATGGCCGGGTCTTCTCCAGGTCGATCAGTTGTGCATCCCAGCCTTCTCGTCGCTGGCGCAGGAAAATGTGCTTGGGATAGAAGCAGCCATGCACCTGGCCGGCGCTGTGCAGGGTACGCGCCAGTTGGCCGCACGCCTGCAGGATGCCATTGCGTTCGGCATCGCCCAGCTGTGGCCAGTGGGCCAACAGGCTGTCGAGATCGGCCCACTCGTCCAGCGCGCGGGTCATCAGGATGGCGCGGTGCTTGCCGCCTTGCTTGCGCTCGCCATAGAACACCGCCTGCAAGGCCGGAATGTGCAGCTTCTGATAGCGGCTGATGTTGCGAAACTCGCGGGCAAAAGTGGGCTCGCCAAACGGCCGGTGCAGGGTGCGCGTCAGGTAGTCGCTCTGGCGCTTGAGGTAGTACCCCTTGCCTTCGAGTTCCAGGCGGAACACGCTGCTCCAGCCACCACGGCCGGTGTTGGGTTCATCCACCGCCTCCAGTTGCAGCGCCCACAGCGCCTCGAAGTCGTCCAGGCCATGGCGTTTGAGCAGCGCGAGGTCCGCGCTGGCCAGGTAATCGGTCATTCCCTTCCCTCGAAAAAGCCCAGCACCTGGCGAATGCGCTTTTTGTCGCGCACATTCAGCCGGTCGCGGCCACGGTATTGCAGATAGAAACGCAGGCGCTGGGTGGCCGACAGGTGGTATTTGGCCACCTTGTCCAGGCACGCCAGGTCCTTGATCATCCGGTGCCGCCACATGAAGCCGCGCCAGAAGTCGCCGGTGGGGCAATCGATGAAGAATAGCGTGCCCTGGTCGTCGACCAGCAGGTTGCGCCACTTCAGGTCATTATGGGCAAAGCGGTGCTCGTGCATGACCCGGGTGTGGCGCGCCAGCTGACGGCTGAGATGGTCGACCCAGGCCCGGTCGGCCAGGCGTGTATCGTTGCGTTCGGCCAGCGCAGACAAGTCTTCGGTGTTCGGCAGCTCGCGGGTGATCATAGCCCCGCGCCCAAAGGCCAGGCCGTTGCGTTCCAGGCCCCAGGCCACCACTTCGGCAGTAGGGATACCCCACTTGGCGAACAGCTTGAGGTTCTGCCATTCGGCTTTGATGCGCGGCCGGCCCAGGTAGCGGCGCATGTGCTTGCCAGCCCCGGTGTAGCGCTTGACGTAGTAATTGACCCCGTCACGCTCGATGCGCACCACTTCGCTGAGCGGGTCGCGGGTCAGGCGCTCGCCTTGCAGGTCAAATACCGCATCGAGGCTGCCAAAGTCCGCCGCCAGGTGTTCGTAGCCTGGCGCCAGTGTCCAACCCGCCATCAGAGCGCGTCCCCATAGCGTTGTTTGCGATCGTAGAGTTTCTGCGCCTTGCACTCCAGCCAGGCGAGCAACCGGGCCTCGTCTTTGAGCACTTGCCGCAGCGGGCGCTGGAAGTACCCCTGCAAAAAGCGCAGCTTGTCGCGCCGGGTGAGGCCGATGTCCAGCGCTGAGAAGTACAGCGCGGCCAGGTCCTTGTCGCGCCAGCGGCGGCTGATTGTCGCCCGGGTCTGGGCGCGGTGCAGGTCAATGACCGACAGTTTGAAGTCATCCGCCGTCACCGGGCGGTCGGTGTGCAGCAGGAAATGGCAGATGTAGCAATCGCGGTGGTTGACGCCGGCACGGTGCATGCCGCCGGTCATTTTTGCCACTTCGGCGATCAGCGCACGCTTCAGACGCGGTTCGGGCGGCTGCTTGAGCCAGTCGATACTGAAGTCTTCCAGGCTGATGGTCGGCGCCAGCTCTTGGGTGATGATGAACGAGTGCTGCGTGGCCGGATTACTGCCACGCTCGCCATAGGCGACTGCGGTCATGGTCGGCACGCCCACCTCGTGCAGGCGCTGGATAGCCCGCCATTCCTGGCCGGCACCCAGCACCGGCAGCTTGGCGGTGAGCAGGTTTTTGAAGATCTCGCCCCATCCGATGCCGCGGTGGATCTTGACGAAAAAGCCCTCGCCAGCCACTTCGGTACGCAGTGTGCGCCGCCCTTCCAGCTCGCGATAGACCTCACCTTGCAGCGCCTCTACGGCATCGAAGGCATCACGCCCGGCCCACAGGCGCTTGAACGGTTCGGCCAGTATCAGCTTCATGCGGTTTTCTGCCCCAGGATCACGTCGGCAGCATGCTGCGGCATGCTGTACAGATCGGCGGTTTCAGCAAACGCCAGGCCGTTGCGCGACCAGCTGGCGCGGGCCTGCGGGTCTTCCAGCATGCGTTGCAGGTAGCCGTTGAGCTGTTCCTGTTCGAATGGCTCGTCCAGCACCAGGCCACAGTCGGCCTCGGCAATGTAATGGGCGTAGCCGCACACCTTGGACACCAGCACCGGAAGGCCAGCCACCAGCGCTTCAAGCAGCACCGTGCCGGTGTTCTCGTTGTACGCCGGGTGAATCAGCAGGTCGGCACCCAGCAGGAAACGCGGGATGTCGCTGCGGCCCTTGAGGAACTGCACCTGCTCACCCAGCCCCAGGGTGGCGCTCTGCAACTGGAACACCTTGGGGTCGTCCTGGCCGATCACCATCAGCTTCGTGCGCTTGCGCAGGGCCGATGGCAGCGCGGCCAGCGCCTTGAGGCTGCGGTCCACACCCTTGGTCTTGAAGCCCGAGCCAATCTGTACCAGCAACAGGTCGTCATCGCCCAAGTCGAATTCCTTGCGGAATTCGGCACGGATCTCGGCCGCATTGGCCGGCGCGCGGCGATCCTGGGAAATACCCGGTGGCAGCAGGTGGAAGCGCTCCACCGGGGTGCCGTAATGCTTGATGAACAGCGGCTGCTGCACCTCGGAAATCATCAGCACTTCGGTGTGGGCGTCCTTGGCGAACACCGCACGCTCGTACTCGGCAAAGTGCCGGTAGCGGCCCCAGCGGCGGTACAGCCCACCGCGCAGGGTCTGCGCCTTGTCTTCGAAGCAGCCGTCGGCGGCGTAGTACACGTCCAGCCCCGGCATCTTGTTGAAGCCGATCAGGCGGTCGACCGGGCGCTTGGCCAGGTCGGCGGCCATCCAGGCGCTGAGCTTCTCGTTGCGACGGTGGTTGAAAATGGCCTTGACCGGCGCCACCAGCACCTCGAAGCCAGGCGGAATGTCACCCTCCCAGATCAGCGTGTACACACGGATCTGGTGGCCCCGCTTCTGGCATTCCAGGGCAATGCGCATGAAATCGCGCTGCAGCCCGCCGAAGGGGAAATATTTGTAAAGCACGAAAGCCAGTTGCATCAACGGACATCCTCAGCCAGCAGCAACGCGCTCAAGCGGCCCGCCACATGCTCGGGATTCAGGCGAGTGAAGCACAGCGGCCACTCGCGTTTCAGATCGAACCGGCGCAGGTCGTCGGCGCTCGGTTTATAGGTGCACTTCTTCTGCAGGCAGGGAGCGCAAGGCCAATCACTGGCCTGGTGAATCTGGGTCCGTCCGTAGGCACCGGTCAGGCCCGGGTTGGTCGGGCCGAACAGCGAAATGGTCGGCACATCGAGTGCCGCAGCCAAGTGGCCAAGGCCGGTATCGACCGCCACACAGGCTTTTGCCGCCGCCAATACACGGGCAACCCCGGCAAGGTTCAATTTGGGGAGCACCTGGCAGTTGTTCAAGCCCTGTGCAATGCGCTCGGCCCGCGCCTTCTCGGCGGCGTTGCCCCAAGGCAGGCGCACTTCCAGCTTGCGCCGGCCCATGCGCTCGGCCAGCTCGCGCCAGTAGGCTTCGGGCCAATGCTTGGTCGCCCAGGTGGTGCCATGCAAAAACACCACGTAAGGCGCTGCTGGCGGCAGCTGCAGGCGCTCCAGGTCCAGCCCGTAATCGCCTATGCCCTCTGGCAAGTCGTAGGCCAGGGCCATGGCAAACAGCTGGCGCACCCGCTCCACCGCGTGCTGGCCGGTGGCAACCGACAGGCGCCGGTCATAGAAGCGGCTGGCCCAGCCTTCGCGGGCCGAGTAGCGGTCCAGGCCGGCGACCGGGGCCTTCACGTAGCGGGTGAGCCAAGCCGACTTGACCAAGCCCTGGGCGTCAATCACCAGGTCGTACTTGCGCTCGCGCACACGCTGTTTGAACGCCTTCCACTCGCCACTCTTGAGGGTCTGCCAAAGGTTCTTGCGCCAGCGGCGGATGGCCACCGGTATAACCTGGTCGACCGCAGGGTGCCAGCCGGGGATTTCAGCGAAGCCTTCCTCCACCACCCAGTCGAAACGGATGCCCGGGATGGCATGGGCGGCATCGGTGAGCGCCGGCAGGGTGTGGATCACATCACCCAACGACGAAGTCTTGATGATCAGTACCCGCACTTAGTCGACCTCGGCCACGGTATCGATCAGGTCCGGCCCGCTCAGGCTGTGCAGGGCGGCGATGACTTTGCCCGGGTCCAGCAGGCGCAGGCAGTTGTAGTGGCCGAAACGGCAGGTCCGGTCGAAGCATGGGCTGCACTCGATACCGGTGCGCACCACCTCCACCTGGTCGGCCAGCGGCGGAGTAAAGCCGGGCGATGTGGAGCCGTACACCGCCACCAGCGGGCGGTTCAGTGCGGCGGCCACGTGCATCAGGCCGGAGTCGTTGGACACCACGGCATGGGCACAGGACATCAGGTCGATGGCCTCGGCCAGCGAGGTCTCACCGGCCAGGTTGGAGGATTCTTCGCGCAATCCCGGGATCAGCCGGTCACGGATCTGCTCGCCGACCGGGTGGTCGTTCTTCGAGCCGAACAGCCATACCTGCCAGCCCTGGCGGATCATCGCATCGGCCACGGCCGCGTAATGCTCGACTGGCCAACGCTTGGCCTCGCCGAACTCGGCGCCAGGGCACAGCGCCAGTACCGGGCGGTCCAGCTCCAGGCCGAACTTGGCCAGCGCAGCCTCGCGGCTTTGCGCTTCGATCTGCAGGCTGGGGCGCGGGTACGGCTGCGGCAGCTCGGCGCCGGGCGCGTACGCCAAGGCCATGAAGCGTTCGATCATCAGCGGGTAGCGGGCCTTGTCCAGCTTGCGCACATCGTTCAGCAGGCCGAAGCGCATTTCGCCGCGCCAGCCGGTGCGCTTGGGGATGCCAGCGAAGAACGGCACCAATGCCGACTTCATCGAGTTGGGCAGCAGGATGGCCTGGTCGTACTGGCCGACCAGGGATTTGCCGATGCGCCTGCGCGTGGCCAGTTCCAGCGCGCCGTGGCCGAGCGGGAAGCTCAAGGCCTGACGGACTTCGGGCATACGCTCCAGGATCGGCCGGCTCCACTCGGGGGCCAGCACGTCGATCACGCAGTCGGGGTGCTGCTGTTTCAGGCACTGGAACAAGGTCTGCGCCATCACCATGTCGCCGACCCAGCTGGGGCCAATGATCAGTATTCTCATGCTTAGTCCAGAAACGCTCGGGGAGGCTACAGGCTGCGGTACAGCCTGGCCTCCCCTCTTTATATTCAGGCTATGTGGCGGACAGTGTACCACCGGTGGTGAGGCATGAGCCTTTAGGGCTGCTTTGCAGCCCATTCGCGGCACAAGGCCGCTCCTACAGGAGATCGCATTCCCGTGTAGGAGCGGCCTTGTGCCGCGAATGGGCCGCAAAGCGGCCCCAACAATCTCAAGTCAACCCCAGTTCACCCCAGATCCGCCGCACTTCACGGCGTTCATCGGCAAACTGCGTCGCATCGATCACCCCGGCCTGCTTCTGCAGGGCCTGGCGGTGCGAAGCCGAGCGGAACGCCTTGTACACTTCACGCAACAGCACCGCGTCACTGGCCGGCATCAGGTTCGCCTGCTCCAGCTCTTCCAGAATGCGGATGTTATCGGTCCATCGGAGTATGGCCGGGTGGTCATGAGACCAGGCCAAAGCGGCGTATTGCACCATAAATTCGATATCGACGATACCGCCGGCATCCTGCTTGATATCGAAGGGCACACCGGCCTCGAAGGCGTTGGCCGCAGTACCGGCAGCCGTGGCCTTGGTACCGAGGTTGCCGCGCATCTTGGCGCGCATTTCACTCACTTCGGTGCGCAGTTTTTCCAGGTCGCGCGCCTGGCCCAGTACCTTGGCGCGCACGCCTTCGAACGCCGCGCCCACCTGTTTGCAACCCACCAGTACGCGGGCCCGCACCAGGGCCTGATGCTCCCAGGTCCAGGCTTCGTTCTGCTGATAGCGCTCGAAGGCGCCCAGCGAACTGACCAGCAGGCCGGCAGCACCGGACGGGCGCAGGCGCATGTCCACATCGTACAGCTGGCCCGAGTTGGTCTGGGTGGTCAGCAGGTGAATGATGCGCTGGCCCAGGCGGGTGAAGAACTGGGCACTGTCGATGGGCTTGGTGCCGTCGGTTTCCGCCTGCGGGTCGCCGTCGTGGATGAACACCAGGTCCAGGTCCGAGCCGTGGCCCAGCTCCAGGCCGCCGACCTTGCCGTAACCAATGATGATGAACCCTGGGTCGCACAGGCTGCCGTCGCTGCGCTTGGGCTGGCCGTGGCGGGCCACGGTCTGGCGCCAGGCCAGGGCGAGCACCTGGTCGAGGATGGCCTCGGCCAGCCAGGTCAGGTAGTCGCTGACTTTCATCAACGGCAGGTTGCCGCTTATTTCCGAAGCAGCCACACGCAGGCTGTGCGCCAGCTTGAAGTGGCGCAGCGCTTCCATCTGCTGCTCCAGGTCGTCCTCGGGGATGCGCGTCAGGCGTTCGCGCAACTCGCTGGCCAGCTCCGGGGCCAGTGGCGGGCTGAACAAGCGGCCTTCATTGAGCAGCTCGTCGAGCAACAGCGGGTACAGCGCAATTTGCTCGGCAATCCACGGGCTGGCAGCGCACAACGTCAGCAGACGGCGCAAAGCGCCGGGGTTTTCGGTCAGCAGTACCAGGTAGGCAGACCGCCGCGCCACCGCCTCGACCAGCGGCAACACACGCTCAAGCACCAGGTCAGGATTGTCATGCTCCACCGCCTGGGCCAGCAGCCGTGGGATGAAGGCATCCAGGCGCTCACGGCCGATACGCTGCATCGAGCGCAGCTGCGGGCTGGAGCGCAGGCCGGCCAGACGCCGCAGGGCTTCGACGGGCTGCTTGAACCCGGCCTCTTCCAACTGCCGGCCAGCGGCTTCCTCGTCCTGCGCCTGCTCCCATAGCGGCGACCATTCGCCCCCCACCACCAGTTCGCCCTCACCGTCTTCGTCATCCGGGTCGGCGATCACCTGGCGGAAGTGCCAGTCGATACGGCCACGCCAGTACATCAGCTGGTCGTGGAAGCTGTGCCAGTCGGCAAAGCCGAGCATATAAGCCACCCGCGCCTGGTCCGTTTCGCCTTCAGGCAACATTTGCGTCTGCCGGTCGGCGATGGCCTGGATGGCGTGCTCGGTATAACGCAGGAACTCATACCCCTCGCGCAGCTCGGCCACCACCGCCGGCGGCAGGTAACCCTGCCCCTCGAGGGTGGCCAGCACCTTGAGCAACGGCCGTTGCTGCAGGCTGAGGTCGCGCCCGCCGTGGATCAGCTGGAAGGCCTGGGCGATAAACTCCACTTCGCGGATGCCGCCGGCACCCAGCTTGATGTTGTCGGCCATGCCCTTGCGCCGCACCTCCTGCTGAATCAGCTGCTTCATGGTGCGCAGCGCTTCGATTGCGGAAAAATCCAGGTACCGGCGGTACACGAACGGCCGCAGCATTTCCTGCAACTGCGCGCCGGCCGCCTGGTCGCCCGCCACCACCCGTGCCTTGATCATCGCGTAGCGTTCCCAGTCACGGCCCTGGTCCTGGTAGTACTGCTCCAGGGCATTGAAGCTGAGCACCAGTGCGCCGGCCGAGCCATAGGGGCGCAGACGCATGTCGACGCGGAACACGAAGCCGTCGACGGTCACCGGGTCCAGCGCCTTGATCAGCCGCTGGCCAAGGCGGGTGAAGAACTCCTGGTTTTCCAGCGAGCGCTTTACCCCTTTGGTTTCACCGCCTTCGGGGAAACCGAAGATCAGGTCGATGTCCGACGACAGGTTAAGCTCCACCGCCCCCAGCTTGCCCATGCCCAGCACCACCATGTGCTGCGGCTGGCCGCTGCGGTTGCCGATGGGGGTGCCGAACTGCTGGCAATGGCGCGGGTACAACCATTGGTAGGCTTCGTCGATGGCGGCATCGGCAAGGTCAGACAGGTCGCGGCAGGTTTCGCCAAGCGCCGCCTGGCGGGTGATGTCGCGCCAGATGATGCGCAGCTGCTGGCGGTTGCGCGCGCGGCGCAGGTTACGCGCCAGCTCGTCGTCGCTTTGCGCAGCCTGGGCAGCCGCCGCGATTTGCCCGCGCAGTTGCCCCGGCGCATAACCCCGCTCCAGCTCGCCACTGGCCAGCAGATCGAAGAGCATGGCTGGCTCGCGCTGGGCCAGGCCCAGAACAAAGTCGCTGGCGGCAGCAACCTGATCGAATTGTTGCCGGTGCACCGTGCTCCAGGCGTTCAGGTCGAGGTCAGGGTGAGCGGCCACTGCATCGCTCAGGAATTGCTGGTTGCGAGCGACCAGTGGCTGGAGGGTGGCGGGCAGATCGGACGGCAAAGGCAGGCGCATGGTCTATCCTTGATCGGCGTGAAATAGAAGGGAAAAAGCGGCCAAGGGGAAGCCGGACCACGGTTGGACTGTCGTACAAAAGTTGGAAATAGCTGAAAAAAACGAAAACTTGGCAACAAACATCAAGAAGTACCCGTTCGCATCACAATGCCAACCACCATGAACGTTTTTCCTCACAAGCCAAGGTGCGACCAAACGTCGCAGAAATGTAGTTTTACTACTACTCATGTCGTGCAAAAGCATGAAATGCGCAAGCAAATGTAGTAAAACTACACGGCGCCGGATGACACCCCGGTAATCCAAGAATTCACGACGTCTGCCCATAAGGCCAGTCGCAATCTCAGGCAATCGATTCTGGTTGCCTTTCCGCCCTGGAGCAAGCCATGCAAGACCTCGATCCAATCGAAACCCAGGAATGGCTGGATGCCCTGGAGTCGGTCCTCGACAAAGAAGGCGAAGACCGCGCTCATTACCTGATGACCCGTATGGGCGAGCTGGCCACCCGCAGTGGCTCCCAGCTGCCGTATGCGATCACCACGCCATACCGCAACACCATCCCTGTCACCCACGAAGCACGCATGCCTGGCGACCTGTTCATGGAACGCCGCATTCGCTCGATGGTGCGTTGGAACGCCTTGGCCATGGTCATGCGCACCAACCTGAAAGACTCGGACCTGGGCGGACACATCTCCAGCTTCGCCTCCAGCGCCACCCTGTACGACATCGGTTTCAACTACTTCTTCCAGGCCCCGACCGAAGAACACGGTGGCGACCTGATCTTCTTCCAGGGCCACGCTTCGCCGGGCGTCTACGCTCGCGCCTTCATGGAAGGCCGCATCAACGAAGACCAGATGAACAACTTCCGTCAGGAAGTCGACGGCAACGGTCTGTCTTCGTACCCGCACCCATGGCTGATGCCTGACTTCTGGCAGTTCCCGACCGTATCGATGGGTCTGGGCCCGATCCAGGCTATCTACCAGGCGCGCTTCATGAAGTACCTGGAAGCCCGTGGTTTCATTCCGGCCGGCAAGCAGAAGGTCTGGTGCTTCATGGGTGACGGCGAGTGCGACGAGCCGGAATCCCTGGGCGCAATCGCCCTGGCCGGCCGCGAGAAACTGGACAACCTGATCTTTGTCATCAACTGCAACCTGCAGCGCCTCGACGGCCCGGTTCGTGGCAACGGCAAGATCATCCAGGAACTCGAAGGCGTGTTCCGTGGCGGCGGCTGGAACGTCAACAAAGTGGTCTGGGGCCGTTTCTGGGACCCACTGCTGGCCAAGGACACCAACGGTGCCCTGCAGCGCCGCATGGACGAAGTCATCGACGGCGAGTACCAGAACTACAAAGCCAAAGATGGCGCGTACGTTCGTGAGAACTTCTTCAACACCCCAGAGCTCAAGGCCATGGTCGAAGACCTGTCCGACGACGAGATCTGGAAGCTCAACCGTGGCGGCCACGACCCGTACAAGGTCTACGCGGCGTACCACCAGGCTGTGAACCACAAAGAGCAGCCGACCGTCATCCTGGCCAAGACCATCAAGGGTTACGGCACCGGTGCTGGCGAAGCCAAGAACACTGCGCACAACACCAAAAAGGTCGACGTTGAGAGCCTGCGTCACTTCCGTGACCGCTTCGACATCCCGGTCAAGGATGCCGACCTTGAGAACCTGCCGTTCTTCAAGCCGGAAGAAGGTTCTGCCGAAGCCAAGTACCTGGCCGAGCGCCGCGCAGCCTTGGGTGGCTTCGTACCACAGCGCCGTGCCAAGAGCTTCAGCGTACCGACCCCATCCCTGGAAACGCTGAAAGCGATCCTGGACGGCTCGGGCGACCGCGAAATCTCCACCACCATGGCCTTCGTGCGTATTCTGGCGCAGCTGGTCAAGGACAAGGAAATCGGCCAGCGCATCGTGCCGATCATCCCGGACGAAGCCCGTACCTTCGGTATGGAAGGCATGTTCCGCCAGTTGGGCATCTACTCGTCGGTCGGCCAGCTCTACGAGCCAGTCGATAAAGACCAGGTGATGTTCTACCGCGAAGACAAGAAGGGCCAGATTCTCGAGGAAGGCATCAACGAAGCCGGCGCCATGTCGTCGTTCATCGCTGCCGGTACCTCGTACAGCTGCCACAACCAGCCGATGCTGCCGTTCTACATCTTCTATTCGATGTTCGGCTTCCAGCGCATTGGCGACCTGGCCTGGGCCGCTGGCGACAGCCGCACCCGTGGCTTCCTGATCGGCGGTACCGCCGGCCGTACCACCCTGAACGGTGAAGGCCTGCAGCACGAAGACGGTCATAGCCACATGATGGCGGGTACCATCCCGAACTGCCGCACCTACGATCCGACCTACGGCTATGAGCTGGCGGTGATCATCCAGGACGGCATGAAGAAGATGACCGAAGAGCAGCAGGACATCTTCTACTACATCACCGTGATGAACGAATCCTACCAGCAGCCAGCCATGCCGGCCGGTGTCGAGGAAGGCATCATCAAGGGTATGTACCTGCTGGAAGAAGACACCCGCGAAGCCGCGCACCACGTACAGCTGATGGGCTCCGGCACCATCCTGCGCGAAGTCCGCGAAGCGGCGAAGATCCTGCGTGAAGAGTTCAACGTCGGTGCCGACGTGTGGAGCGTCACCAGCTTCAACGAACTGCGTCGCGACGGCCTGGCCGTAGAGCGCGCCAACCGCCTGAAGCCTGGCCAGAAGCCACAGCAGACCTACGTCGAGCAGTGCCTGAACGGTCGCAAAGGCCCGGTCATCGCCTCCACCGACTACATGAAGCTGTTCGCCGAGCAGATTCGCCAGTGGGTGCCGAGCAAAGAGTTCAAGGTCCTGGGTACCGACGGTTACGGTCGCAGCGACAGCCGCAAGAAGCTGCGTCACTTCTTTGAAGTCGACCGCCACTTCGTGGTACTGGCTGCCCTGGAAGCCCTGGCTGACCGTGGCGAGATCGAACCCAAGGTTGTGGCTGACGCCATCGTCAAGTTCGGCATCGACCCGGACAAGCGCAACCCACTGGACTGCTGAGGAGTATTTTTAAGTGAGCGAACTCATTCGCGTACCTGACATCGGCAGCGGTGAAGGTGAAATCATCGAGCTGTTCGTCAAGGTCGGTGACCGTATCGAGGCTGACCAGAGCCTGCTGACCCTGGAGTCCGACAAGGCCTCCATGGAGATCCCGGCTCCCAAGGCCGGCGTCATCAAGGAACTGAAGGTCAAGCTGGGCGACCGCCTGAAAGAAGGCGACGAGCTGCTGGTGCTGGAAGCTGAGGGTGCCGCTGCTGCGGCGCCTGAGGCTCCGGCCGCGGCCGCTGCCCCGGCAGCTGCGCCAGCGCCTGCCGCTGAAGCCGCCCCTGCTGCTCCGGCCGCAGCCCCGGCTGCTGCCAGCGTGCAGGACATCCACGTGCCGGATATCGGTTCGTCGGGCAAGGCCAAGATCATCGAAGTGCTGGTCAAGGTCGGCGACACCGTCGAAGCCGACCAGTCGCTGATCACCCTGGAATCCGACAAGGCCTCCATGGAGATCCCGTCGCCTGCCGCTGGCGTGGTCGAAGAAGTACTGTGCAAGCTGGAAGACGAAGTCGGCACTGGCGACCTGATCTTCAAGCTGAAAGTGGCGGGCGCTGCCCAGGCTGCTGCCCCGGCCCCAGCTGCTGCCCCGGCGCCAGCCAAGGCCGAGGCTGCTCCGGCCGCCGCGCCTGCAGCTGCTGCCCCTGCTGCTGCCCCTGCACCGGCTGCTACCGCACCGGCTGCTGGCAACAACGCCAAGGTTCACGCAGGCCCGGCTGTTCGTCAGCTGGCCCGTGAATTCGGTGTCGAGCTGGGCGCAGTTGCTGCGACCGGCCCGCACGGCCGCATCCTGAAAGAAGACGTGCAGGTTTACGTCAAGGCGATGATGCAAAAGGCCAAGGAAGCCCCGGCTGCCGCCGGTGCAACCGGTGGCGCTGGCATCCCGCCGATCCCTGCAGTGGACTTCAGCAAGTTCGGTGAAGTGGAAGAAGTGGCCCTGACCCGCCTGATGCAGGTCGGTGCCGCCAACCTGCACCGCAGCTGGCTGAACGTACCGCACGTTACCCAGTTCGACTCCGCCGACATCACCGAGCTGGAAGCCTTCCGCGTTGCACAGAAGGCCGTGGCCGAAAAAGCTGGCGTGAAGCTGACCGTGCTGCCACTGCTGCTCAAGGCCTGCGCCTTCCTGCTCAAGGAACTGCCGGACTTCAACAGCTCGCTGGCACCAAGCGGCAAAGCCATCATCCGCAAGAAATACGTGCACATCGGCTTCGCCGTGGACACCCCGGACGGCCTGCTGGTCCCTGTGATCAAAAACGTCGACCAGAAGAGCTTGCTGCAACTCGCTGCCGAAGCCGCTGCACTGGCCGAGAAGGCGCGCACCAAAAAGCTGTCGGCCGACGACATGCAAGGTGCCTGCTTCACCATCTCCAGCCTCGGCCACATTGGCGGCACCGGCTTCACGCCGATCGTCAACGCGCCGGAAGTGGCTATTCTGGGCGTCTCGAAGGCGACCATGCAGCCAGTGTGGGATGGCAAGGCCTTCCAGCCGAAGCTGATGCTGCCGCTGTCGCTGTCCTACGATCACCGTGTGATCAACGGCGCTGCCGCCGCGCGCTTCACCAAGCGTCTGGGCGACGTGCTGGGCGATATCCGCACCATGCTGCTGTAAGGCAGCCCGCTGCCCCTCCCCGGAGGGGCGGTACCCTTTTCGAGCTGCCACGCTCGTACCTCAACCCCGTCAATTGGCGGGGCTTTTTTTGTCCGGCGAAAGTATTCGGCGCCTGGGAGATCGAGCGCCGCGCGGGCGGCGGTCGATCTCCCAGGCGGCAAAAATCCCAAGGCGATCTAAGTTTTCCGCCCCACCCGCCGATAACCTGTCCACAGCATCAAGCATGGCCGCTTGCCAGCCCTCGGGACATGATGCAACCTTGCCGAATCCGCTGCCGCTACATGGCCGCGCTCCCTGTTCAAGCGAGTCTTCGATGAAAAGCCAAACCGATGCCGCCAGCCGTGTGGCGGCCGAGGTCGTCACGCCGTTACCCGTGCCCTCGCGGCTCGGTATGCTGCGTTTCGAAAGGCTCAACGAAGCCACCTGGGCCATGCTCTATCTGGACCCGGCCTGCGAGCGCCATTTTGGCCTGCACGCCGCCGACCTGTGTGCCCTGGTGGACGCGCCGTACGCCAGCCTGATGGAACCCGAGGCCCGTTACCGGCTGCACGACGAGATCCAGCTGCAACTGGCCCAGCGCGGCTACTACCGCGTGCGCTACTCCCTGCACACGCCAGGCAAGTTGCTCCGCCTGCTGGAGACCGGTGAAGCCTACAAGCAGCACAACCGCCAGCTGTTGCGCGGCTACATGAGCGTGCTCGACGACCAGCCCGACGACCCTGGCGAGAGCGCCAGCGACCTGGAGTCGCGCAACAACCGCCTGCAACTGGCCCTGCAACTGAACCAGCGTGCCCAGCAAGAACAACTGGAACACCTGGAGCGCGTACGCGGTCAGCAGGACCTCATCCTGCGCCTGGCGCGTCAGCGCTACAGCGCCGAGAACTCCCTGCTGGAAGCCGCCCAGCTGATCACCCAAAGCGCCTGCGAAATCTACAAGGTCGACAGCGCCAGCATCTGGCACCTGGACGACCAGCGCCTGGAACCGATCACCGCCTGGTACCGTGACGCACAGGAGCATCGCCAGCCTGAAGCTATCGATGCCAGCCGCTTCCCCGACTACCTCGAGGCGCTGCACGCCAGCCGCGCCATCGACGCCCACAACGCCGGCCACGACCCACGCACCCGCGCCCTGACGCAAAGCCTGCGCCCGGAAAACAAGGCCATGCTCGATGCCAGTATCCGCGTTGATGGCCAGGTGGTCGGCGTGCTGTGCCTGGAGCAGAGCGGCCAACCACGGGCCTGGCAATCGGACGAAATCGCCTTTGCCGGCGAGCTGGCCGACCAGTTCGCCCAGGTCATCACCAACCACAACCGGCGCGCTGCCGCCAGCGCATTGCACTTGTTCCAGCGTGCAGTGGAGCAAAGCGCCAGCGCCTTCCTGCTGGTCAATCGTGATGGCCGGGTGGAGTACGTGAACCCGAGCTTCACCGCCATCACCCAGTACAGCACTGACGAAGTGCAAGGCCGCCACCTGGGCGAACTGCCTGCACTGGAAAACCTGAGCGAACTGCTGTTCGACTCGCCCTCCAGCCTGGCCATGGGTAATAGCTGGCAGGGTGAGTTCAAGAGCCGGCGCAAGAACCTGGAGCCCTACTGGGGCCAACTGTCGATTTCCAAGGTGTACGGCGACAATCGTGAGCTGACCCATTACATCGGCATCTACGAAGACGTCACCCAGACCAAGCTGGCCCAGCAGCGCATCGAGCGCCTGGCCTACACCGACAACCTGACCAACCTGGGCAACCGCCCGGCGTTCATCCGCAGCCTGGACGAGCGCTTTGTCCGTGATGGCGAAAGCGCGATGTGCCTGCTGCTGGTGGACATCGACAACTTCAAGCGCATCAACGACAGCCTCGGCCACCAGACCGGCGACAAGCTGCTGATCAGCCTGGCCCGGCGCCTGCGCAACAGCCTGCACAGCGGTGGCATCCTGGCGCGCTTTGCCAGTAACGAGTTCGCCGTGCTGCTCGACGACACCAGCCTGCAAGATGGCCAGGGCGTTGCCTTGCAGTTGCTGAGCACACTCGACAAACCCATGTTCGTCGACAACCAGCTGATCAACGTCACCGCCTCGGTAGGCCTGGCCTGCGCGCCGCTGCATGGCACCGACCCGGCCAGCCTGATGAAGAACGCAGGCCTTGCGCTACACAAGGCCAAGGCCAACGGCAAGCACCAGGTGCAGGTGTTTACTGAAGTGCTCAACGCCGAGGCCAGCTACAAGCTGTTCGTCGAGAACAACCTGCGCCGCGCCCTGACCCAGAACGAGCTGGAGGTGTTCTACCAGCCCAAGATCTGCCTGCGCAGCGGCCGCCTGCTGGGGCTGGAAGCGTTGTTGCGCTGGAACCACCCCGAGCGCGGCATGATCCGCCCGGACCAGTTCATCAGCGTGGCCGAGGAAACCGGCCTGATCATACCCATCGGCAAGTGGGTGGTCCGCCAGTCGTGCCGCATGAGCAAGCAACTGCGTGAGGCCGGCCTGGGCAACCTGCACGTGGCCATCAACCTGTCGCCCAAGCAGTTCTCCGACCCGGACCTGGTGGCATCAATCAGCAGCATCCTCAAGGAAGAAGCCCTGCCCCCGCACTTGCTGGAGCTGGAGCTGACCGAAGGCCTGCTGCTGGAAGCCAGCGAAGACACGCACCGCCAGCTGGACGAGCTGAAGGCCTTGGGGCTGACCCTTGCCATGGACGACTTCGGTACCGGTTATTCATCGCTGAGCTACCTGAAGAAGTTTCCGATCGACATCCTCAAGATCGACCGTAGCTTCATCAACGAAATCCCGGATAACCAGGACGACATGGAAATCACCTCGGCGGTGGTGGCCATGGCCCACAACCTCAAGCTGAAGGTGGTGGCCGAGGGTATCGAGACGCCGGAGCAACTGGCGTTCCTGCGCCGGCACCGCTGCGACGTGGGCCAGGGCTACCTGTTCGACCGGCCGATCCCTGGGCGCGAGCTGGCCGAACGGCTGAAGCGTTATCCGCGCGGACCAGTGGCCTGACAGCGGCGTAATCCTCGGGCACTATAGAACCTATTCGGGCCCTATC
>NZ_JBNRIK010000008.1:72305-91643 GCF_053557975.1 Pseudomonas sp. XP2 | reverse complement strand
CCGGCAAGCCAGCTCCCACAGGGACCGCACAGATTTCCAGACCTGTGATATCCCTGTGGGAGCTGGCTTGCCGGCGATGGCCCAACACCTATCCCACTGAAAAAACACAGAGGAACGGCCATGGTCCTGCGTTCGGAAATCCTGGTGAACAAAAACGTCATGCCAACTGCGGAGCAGGCCCTGCCTGGCCGCGAAACGCCAATGAGCCTGCCCGAGTTCCACTACGTGTTCGAAGGCACCCCGCTGCTCGGCCCCTTCTTTGAAGGCGCCATCGACTTCGCCATCTTCGGCCTGGGTTGCTTCTGGGGCGCGGAGCGGCGCTTCTGGCAGCGCGAAGGCGTGGTTAGCACCGTGGTCGGCTACGCCGGCGGTTTCACCCCGCACCCTACCTACGAAGAAGTCTGCTCGGGCCTGACCGGCCACACCGAAGTGGTGCTGGTGGTGTTCGACAAAGACAAGGTCAGCTACCGCGAGCTGCTGGCGATGTTCTGGGAACTGCACAACCCCACCCAAGGCATGCGCCAGGGCAACGACATCGGCACCCAGTATCGCTCGGCCATCTACTGCACCAGCCCTGAACAGCTGGAACAGGCCAAGGCCAGCCGCGACGCCTACCAGGCCGAACTGACCAAAGCCGGCTTTGGTGAAATCACCACCGAAATCGACCAGGCACCGACCGTGTATTTCGCCGAGGCGTACCACCAGCAGTACCTGGCCAAGAACCCGGACGGCTACTGCGGCATCGGCGGCACCGGTGTATGCCTGCCACCCAGCCTGCAAGGCAACTGAACCATGACCACGATGACCCTGTTCCACTCGCCCTTGTCACCTTTTGTGCGCAAGGTCATGGTGGTGCTGCACGAGACCTCGCAGCTTGAGCGCGTAAAGCTGCAAGCGGTAAACATCAGCCCGGTGAGCGGCGACCCGCAGCTCAACCAGGACAACCCGATCGGCAAGATCCCGGCCCTGCGCCTGGACGACGGCACCGTGCTGCATGACAGCCGGGTGATCTGCGAGTACCTCGACCTGCAACACGTCGGCCTGCCACTGCTGCCCCGTGAAGGCTCGGCGCGCTGGCGGCGCATGACCCTGGTGTCGCAGGCCGATGCGATCATGGATGCGGCGGTGTCCTCGCGCTATGAAAGCTTCTTGCGGCCAGAGGACAAACGCTGGGATGGCTGGTTGCAGGCGCAGAGCGACAAGATCCGCCGTAGCCTGGCCAACCTGGAGCAGGAGCACCTGCCCGAGCTGATGTCCAGGTTCGACCTGGCGGCGATTGGCGTGGCCTGTGCGCTGGGGTATCTGGATTTGCGTCAGCCGGAGTTTGGTTGGCGGGAACGCCAGCCAGGCCTGGCTGCCTGGTATGCCGAAGTGGCCAAGCGGCCGTCGATGGTCGCCACATCTCCAGTTACCTGACAGGGCCTCTTCGCGGGCACGCCCGCTCCCACAGGTTGGCTGCTGTGGGAGCGGGCGTGCCCGCGAAAGCTTCACCTAGGTAATGCAGGAAACAGCTGCCCAATCCTCAGGGCCAGCCACCGCCCGATTTCTCTGTCCTCCCTCATGCCGACCTCCCCACCCGCGCCCAGTCCAGCCGACGGGTCAGCACCATGAACACCCCCAGCAAGCCAAAGCACAGCAGCGATCCCATCAGCAGTGCATAGTCTTCGGCACTCAGCAGCCCATAAAGCAGCGCATACAGCGCCGCCAACCCAGCCGCAAACCCGACCCCTCGTCCCAGGCTGCGCAACACATGGCTCAGGTAGAAGCCGATCAGCAGCACACACGCCGAAGCCGACAGCCCGTACGCCAGGCCAAAGCCAATGTGCTCGGACAACGACAGCAGCAGCAGGTAGAAGAACGCCAGCGCCACGCCGACCAGGATGTACTGCACCGGGTGCACACTCAGGTTCTTCAACACCTCGAACAGAAAGAAGCCGGCGAAGGTCAGCGCAATGAACAGCAACGCGTATTTGATCGCCCGCTCACTTTTCAGGTACTGGTCCACCGGGTCGACAAAGCTCACGCCGAAGCTGCGCTCGCTGAAATCTGCGCACTGCCCGGCGGTGGCGCACTGGCGCAGGGCATCCTCAAGGTTGGTGGCGAAGAACGACGTCTGCCAGAGGGCGCTGAAGCCCTGGGCATCGATGTCACGGCGGTTGGGCAGGTAGTTGCCGACAAAACTCGGATGCGGCCAGTTGGCGCGCATGTCCACGTTGCTGGTGCGCCCCACCGGCACGATGTGCAACTGGCCGGTGCCCTGTAATGCAAGGTCGAAGCCGTAGCTGAATTCCCGTGCCTGCATGCCGTCCAGCCCCGGCAGGCTGGCATGCACGCCACCGCGCATCCAGTCGAGCTGGGTGCCAGCCTCGAACGGCACCTTGTGTTCGTCCAAGCTCAGCTCCAGGCCATTCTCGATGCCGCGGATATCGCTGATGCCCACCACCAGGAAGGGTTTGTCGAAGCGGTAGTCGTCGAAGTCCTTGTCGATGCCCCAGCGCTCCGGGAGCTTGAAACGGCCGCTGATACGCCCCTTGGCGTGGAACAGCCGGGCCTGGTAGATGCCGCGGGCACGCAGTTCGGTGTCCACGCCCAAGTCGGCGTCGAACGTTTCCGGCAGGAAGTACAGGTGGCCGGCAATGGTGCTGGTTTCCTGTGTGCGCTCGCCGTCCTTTTCGATCCAGCGGCGCTGGTACTTGCGGTACGGCACCACCAGCAGCGGGCCGCTGAGCTGTTGGTCGAAGCTGGCACTTTGGGCAATGTCGCGCAGTACGTTGTCGCGCAGGGCCTGGCGTTCATCGATCAGGCCGTTGATCAGCAACAGCGGGATGAGCAGCAGCAATATGAGCACGGCGATCATGCCGAGTTTGTAACCGAGGGTCTTGTTCATGGGGCCTCCAGTGGCAGTGGGCGCAGTGTCTGCGTCTTGCGTGGAGGCTGTGTGAAGAGCCTGTGTGGTTTGAGTGTATTTGGGGCTGCTGTGCAGCCCCGGCAATCTCAGCTGATACGCCGCACCGGCAGCCACAACCGCACCCGCACCCCGCCATCGACGTTATCCACCGCCAACGCCCCGCCATGCAGTTGCATCACCTCGGCCACAAAATTCAGCCCCAGCCCGGTGCTCTTGCGCCCGCTCCCCGGCCGCGGCAGCGAGTAGAACCGCTCGCTGACCCGCCCGATGGCATATGCCGGTATCGCCTGCCCCTGGTTGAACAGGCTCAATGCCACCCGCTCGCCGTCGCGCTCCAGGTCAAACAGCAGGGCGCCACCTGCAGGGGTGAAATCCAGTGCGTTATCCAGCAGGTTGGCCAGCGCCTGGCGCATCAGGAACGGATCACACAGCAAGCGCAAACCCGCCGGCACCCGCTGACGCACGTGCAAACCGGCGCCTTCGATCCGCGCCCCATGAGCCAACAGCAACTCGTCCACCAGCGCCGCCAGCGCCACCTGCTGTTCATCCTCCAGGGCCTGCATCTGCTCGACCCTGGCCAGGTTGAGCAGGCGCTCGACCATCTGCTGCAAACGCTCGCTCTCGCGCTCGATGTTGCCGGCAAAGCGCGCGCGCTGGTCGGCGGGCATGCCCTCGTCCTGCAGCAGCTCGCAAGCCCCACGAATGGCCGCCAGCGGGCTTTTCAGTTCGTGCGTCAGGGTATGCACATAGCGCTCGACATAAGCCTTGCCCTCCAGCTGGGTGCGCATGCGTTCCACCGCCTGGGCCAGGTGCGCCAGCTCGCCACCCTTGTAGTGCGGCAACGCGGCACGCTCGCCTTCGCTGACCGCCTGGGCATAACGCGCCAGCCGGCGCAGCGAGCGCGCCAGCCACCACGACAGCGCCGCGCCAATCAGCAAGCCCAGGCCGATCAGCCCCAGACCCAGCGTGAGCAGGCGCCGCTCGGAACGGTCGATGTACGGCTGCAGCGAGCTGTTGGGTTTGGCCACGGTGACCACGCCGATGATCTTGCCGTCGTCGATGATCGGTGCGCCGACGTGCATCATCGAGGTGCTTTCATCATTGGGGTCGCTGCGGGTGGAGCGGGCGCCGTACTGGCCGCGCAGGGTCAACAGCACGTCATTCCACTGCGAGTAATCTTTGCCCAGCGCCTCACCGCTGGAGTCCAGCAGCACGATGCCCTTGGCGTCAGTCACATAGATGCGGTGGCTGACCTGGTTCTTGGCCAGGCCCCAGATCTGCGCGCCCGGGCTGCGCGAGCCGTAGGCCTTGAGTACTTGCGGCAGGCGGCTCTGGCTCAAGGTGCCGGCCTTGACGTCATCGCGCAGGATCTCGGCCAACAGGTTGGCGGTGTCGACCAGTGTTTCTTCGGATGACTGGCGCACCACCGGGCGGATCTGTTCACGCACCGTGTTGAGCAGGAAATAGCCCGCCAGGCCGACGAACAGGAAGTACACCAGAAAAATCCGGATGCCCAGGCGCATCAGGCGTGGTCCGGGCTGTAGCTGTAGCCGAGGCCGCGGTGGGTCTGGATCGGCTCGGCGTCACCCGCTACCTGGCGCAGCTTGGCGCGCAGGCTTTTGATATGGCTGTCGATGGTGCGCTCGTAGCCTGCATCGGAGGCCACCCCCAGGGCATCAAGCAGCTGTTCTCGGCTGAATACCCGCTGCGGCTGCTCCAGCAGGGATTGCAGCAGGCGGAATTCGTGGCGGGTCAGCGTGAGTGGCTGGCCGCGATAGGTGATTTGCATGCGCAGGGTGTCGAGCTGGAACAACGCCGCATCGGTGGCAGACTCGGCCCTGGGGCCCATGCGTTTGAGGATCGCCCGCACTCGCGCAGCCACTTCACGCGGGCTGAAGGGTTTGACCACGTAGTCGTCGGCACCGATTTCCAGGCCCACCACCCGGTCGATTTCACCGTCGCGGGCACTGAGGAACATCACCGGCACTTCGGTGAAACGGCGCAATTGGCGGCAGGTTTCGAAGCCACTGATGTCGGGCAGGCCGATGTCCAGGATGATCAGGTCGGCTGGGCGCTGTCGCTGCTGGTCGAGGGCGGCGCCGCCCAAGGTCACCCATTCGGTGCTGTGGCCGTCGGCCTGCAGGGCATAAACCAAGGTGTCGGCGATGGCGGCTTCGTCTTCGACGATGAGGATATGGGGCATCGAGCTACAAGCCTCAAGCTGCAAGCTTCAAGTGAAAGCGGATCACGTGAACTTACACTGATCTGTTCTCACTTGCAGCTTGCAGCTACTGCTTAGCAGTCAGGCTTGCCAGCGGTAAACTTCTTGGCCGGGTTGACTGCGGCCTTGAACTCGCGCAGCGCCTTGGAGCCCACCAGCAGCGGATAATTGAAGCTGCTGCGGTCGACCAGGTTCACCTCCACGGTGCGTTTCACATCACCCAGACATAGCTCCAGGTCCACTACCGGGCGCTTGGAGATTTCCGGCGCATCGCCTTCTTCCTCTTCATCGGCACGGCCTTTGATCTTGCTGATGCGCGAGACCTTGTGCTCATACACCTTGCCATCGGAATCCTTGGTCGCCAGGCGGAAGCGCACCCATTCCTCGCCATCGCGGGTGAACAGCTCGATGTCCTTGGCCGACAGCGACGCGGTGAAGGCACCGGTGTCCATCTTGGCTTTCAGGGTTTCGCCCAGCTCGGGCAGGGCGATGTTCTCGTACCGGCCGTATATCGTAGGCTCGGCGGCCATGACTGGCAGCGCCAACAGTGACAACATGGCAAACAGAGATTTCACAAGCAGGCTTCCTTGAGAAGGGTCAGTGCTTAGACTGCACTGGCAGGATAGGTTCGCTGTGCCAAGCCTAATCAACATAATGTGAAACATTTGTTGCCGCCGCAGGGCATTGGACATTTGGCGTAGGCCACGGCCCTGCTTATCATTGCCAACCGTTAATCTCCCACAACAAGAGTCTCTTTATGCGTCGCCTGCTGACCGGCATTCTCACTGCCACTCTGCTGCTGCTCAATACGGTGGTGTTGATCTGCCCGCTGCTGGTCTTCGCCCTGCTCAAGCTGGTGTTGCCGGGCCGTGGCCGCGACTATGCCTCGTGGGCGGTGATGTGGGTGGCCGAAACCTGGTCGGAAATCGACAAGGCCATCTTCGCCCTGTGCATTCCTACCCAGTGGGACATCCGCGGCGTGGAGAACCTGCGCAAGGACACGTCCTACCTGGCCGTGAGCAACCACCAGAGCTGGGTCGATATCCCTGCGTTGATCGAAAGCCTCAGCCGCCGCACGCCGTTCTTCAAGTTCTTCCTCAAGAAGGAGCTGATCTGGGTGCCGCTGCTCGGCCTGGCCTGGTGGGGGCTGGATTACCCGTTCATGAAGCGCTACAGCAAGGCGTTTCTGGAAAAGCACCCCGAGCTCAAGGGCAAGGACCTGGAAATCACCAAGGCGGCCTGCGAGCTGTTCAAGCGCCAGCCGGTGACCGTGGTGAACTACCTGGAGGGCACCCGGTTTACCGAAGCCAAGCGCCAGCAGCAACAGTCGCCGTACCGCTACCTGCTCAAGCCCAAGGCAGGGGGCGTGGCGTTTGTGCTCGCGGCATTGGGCGAGCAGCTGGATGCGTTGCTGGACGTGACCATCGTGTACCCCGGCAACCAGGCACCGGGGTTCTGGGCGTTGCTCAATGGCAGCATTAGCCGGGTGATTATCGACATTCAGGTGCGGGAGCTGGACCCGGCACTGTGGGCGGGGGATTACGAGAATGATCCGGCCTTCCGCCAGACTGTGCAGGCCTGGGTGAATCAGGTGTGGGTGCAGAAGGACCAGCGGATCGAGCAACTGCGCTCGGAGATTGGCTAAGCCGTCATTCTGGACCGGCCTCTTCGCGGGGCAAGCCCGCTCCCACAGGTACTGCACCCTTCCCAAGGTGTGTGCGGTACCTGTGGGAGCGGGCTTGTCCCGCGAAGAGGCCAATGAATACCCGACAAATGCCCGATTAAAACCAAGGCTAATAATCGACATTAGGATTACTTCTTTGTCACACCCCACCTAAGTGGATAAAAATCGATCAAAGCACAATTACAAAAAGCCTGGATCGATCAATGGCCAACCCATCTAGCTCCACCCCCGCCCAGCTTCGCCGTGTCCTCGGCCTGCCCGCTCTGGTGTTCTTCGGCCTGGTCTACATGGTCCCACTGACCATCTTCACCACCTACGGCATCGTCACCGAACTCACTGGTGGCCGCACCGCCGGCGCTTACCTGGTCACTCTGGTGGCCATGCTGTTCACCGCTGCGTCCTACAGCGTCATGGTCAAACGCTTCCCGGTTGCAGGCTCGGCCTATTCCTACACCAACATGGCCTTCGGCCCCAACATCGGCTTTCTCGCCGGCTGGTCGTTGCTGCTCGACTACCTGTTCCTGCCGATGATCAACTACCTGCTGATAGGCCTGTTCCTCAACATCGCCTTCCCGGCAGTACCCGCCTGGGCTTTCGTGCTCGCCTGCATCGCCCTGGTGACAGTGCTGAACGTGGTCGGCATCAACTCGGTGGCAAAGACCAGCAACCTGATCGTTGGCGCGCAGATCGTGTTTATCGGCGTGTTTGTCGCGCTGTCCTGCCAGACATTGGCCGGCCAGCCGCTCGACCTGCTGTCGCCGCTGCTGGGTGACGGCAGCAAACCGGGCTTCGGCCACTTGATGGCGGGCGCAGCGGTGCTGTGCCTGTCGTTCCTAGGCTTCGACGCTGTGTCGACCCTGGCCGAAGAATGCCGCGACGCACGCCGCGACGTGCCAAGGGCGATCATCCTCACCACCCTGTTTGCCGGTTTGCTGTTTACCCTGCTGGCCTATGTCAGCCAGCTGGTGCTGCCGGGCAGCAGCTTTGCCAATGCCGATGCAGCGGCCAACGAGGTGATGTTCAAGGCGGGCGGGCAGTTCCTCACCAACTTCTTCACCGCCGCGTATGTTGCGGGCAGCCTGGGTTCGGCGCTGGCCTCGCAGGCGGCGGTGTCGCGCATCCTGTTCACCATGGGCCGCGACAACGTGCTGCCACGCCGTAGCTTTGGTTACCTGTCGCCGCGCTTTGGTACGCCAGTGTTCGCTATTTTGCTGGTGTCAGCCTTCTCGCTGCTGGCGCTGGTGATCGACCTGGCTACCCTCGCCTCGCTGATCAGCTTCGGCGCGCTGGTGGCGTTCTCGGCGGTAAACCTGGCGGTGGTGAAGACGCATCTGTTGGATGATGCCAGCCAGCGTAATGCCAAGGGGCTGCTGAGCTATGGCGTGGTGCCGCTGGTAGGGTTGGGGCTGACACTGTGGCTGTGGACCAGCCTGTCGGCGCTGACGCTGGTGATTGGCCTGTGCTGGTTTGCCTTGGGCCTGGCCTACTTGGCGATACTGACCGCCGGCTTCCGCCGCCCCGTGCGCCTGGTGGACTTCACAGAAGCCGCCTGACCCAATAGCCCAAGGCCTGCGCGGTCCCTTGTAGGAGCGGCCTTGTGCCGCTCCGCTCCTACAGGACGGCGCCAGCCTTACACAGCGGTGATACCCACACTGCCCCTACAACCCCCTAGACCGAAGGCTGGGCCAACGGCGCCGGCGTAGTCCACAAACTACCCAAATTCTGCAATAACGACCCGGCAATCCCCTGCTGCCCCAGGTACTGCAGAATCAACGGCGCAAACTGCCCGATCATCCCCGTGTCCATCCCCAGCGCCTTGAACGCACTGTCCAGGTCGCTGCGGTTTTCCACGTTATTGCCCAGCGCGTTGCTCAGGGCCGACTGGCTTTCGCTGTTCTTGCCCAGCAAATCGCCCAAGCCACTCAAGCCGCCCAGCGCATTGGCCCCGGCCAGCAGGTCCAGGCCAGGTACCGCTTTGGTCAGTTGCCCATAGTCATCGGTACTCAGGTTATTGCGCGCCAAGCCCAGCATTGCCCCTGCCCCACCCACGGCCTGTTCGGGGGTGATCTTCAATTCGCTGCCCAGGGTGTTCAGCAGATTGGCCTGTGCCTCGGGTGCCTGTACTTGGCCCTGCTGCTTCTGAGTTTGCATGGCGGACACGGCGTTGGCAGCGTCGCTGAGGTTGAAGGCGAACACCGGGCTTGCGGCCAGAGTCATCAGGGTTGCCAGGGTGAATGCTTTCATCAGGAGGGACCTCGTGGGCCGGGATGGCCGGGGAAACGAGGCTTTTGACTCGGCGTTCCGGGGTTTGTTCCGAGCCGGTTGTCGAGGCTATCAAGCAGCCCAGGTCAGTGGTACCAACCTGTCATTTCTATCAGTAGCGCTATGCGCTCGACATCCTAATACTGGTAACAACAATTCACATCAAGCAGGCCAAGATGATGAAGAAGCACCCTGACTCTGACCGCACACCTCATTCCTCTGCCTACACCCCCTACGGTTATGCAATTAATGCACCCGAAGAGCAACGTCTCTTGGCGTTCAATGGCCAGCTGCGAGATGCATTGACAAGTTTCTATACCCTTGGTAACGGTCATCGCATTTACAATCCCGTCCTGCAGCGATTTCACTCAGCTGACGGGTTAAGTCCGTTTGACGCAGGTGGTATTAATGCATATGCCTACTGTAGTGGCGATCCAGTCAATCGGTTAGATCCATCAGGTCAAAGCTGGCTGAGTCCATTTAAAGGCATCGCCAACCTATTCGGGCGGACCAGAAGTCGTGATAGAGTTCAAACCCAAGCACAACTGCAACCCAAACTCACCCCAGAAGAACTACAATCTGCTCGACGACAGGGTAAAGAGCCCCCATCCTTTGCTCAAACTGAATCGGAGGATCTACTGCTTCCGAACTATCAATACATTGAAGACAAATTGCCTCCACGGGTACAGCAACAACTTTCCCAGATTCGGGAGCGTAGAAGAATAATCCATGCTGACTTGAGATATATGAGAAGACATCCCGACAACGCCCCTGAGCACATGAGGGCAGAACTGAAGCGTCTCGGTGAATCATCGTTGCGCCTTCGCAGTCGCTTACGCAGCGATCTCACGCAACCCGTCAGTTTCTCGCCAAAGTATTCAACTGCCATTAATGAAATTTCGTCCTCAACTCCAGACGCTAGTCTCATCAGGCGTTAGTGTTCCGCAGGCGTGTTTACTGCGAAGCTTCCCCAAGAACTTGGTGCAAGTGCTCATATCGTCGGGGGCTGCTTCGCAGCCCTTTCGCGACACAAGGCCGCTCCTACAACGGGCGATGCAGACTTTAAAGTCGGTGATGCAACCGTAAAAAAGCCCCTCGACAGGAGGGGCACTTGTTACTCGACGCTGATTACGCCGCACCCCACATCTTGTGCGGGTCAATCACAAACTTCTTCGGCACACCCGCATCAAACTCGCCATACCCTTCCGGCGCCTGATCCAGGTTGATCACCTGCACCCCCACCACTTCAGCAATGTTGATACGGTCCCACATGATCGCCTGCATCAGCTGGCGGTTGTACTTCATGGTCGGGGTCTGGCCGGTGTGGAAGCTGTGCGATTTTGCCCAGCCCAGGCCAAAGCGGATGCTCAGCGCGCCGATCTTGGCGGCGGCATCTACCGCGCCTGGGTCTTCGGTCACGTAAAGGCCCGGGATACCGATGTTGCCGGCAACGCGGGTCACTTGCATCAGCGAGTTCAGCACGGTAGCCGGGGCCTCATGCTTGGCACCTTCGTGGCCATGGCCGCGGGCCTCGAAGCCGACGGCGTCGACGGCGCAGTCCACTTCCGGCTCGCCAAGAATGTCGATGATCTGCTCGTGCAGCGGGGTGTCCTTGGACAGGTCGACCACTTCAAAGCCCTGGGACTTGGCGTGGGCCAGGCGGGCCGGGTTCAGGTCGCCGACGATGACACAGGCGGCGCCCAGCAGGCGGGCCGAGGCTGCAGCGGCCAGGCCGACCGGGCCAGCGCCTGCAACGTATACGGTGCTGCCTGGGCCTACGCCAGCCGTCACGGCACCGTGGTAGCCGGTGGGCAGGATGTCGGACAAGCAGGTCAGGTCACGGATCTTTTCCATGGCCTTGTCGCGGTCCGGCAGTTTCAGCAGGTTGAAGTCGGCGTATGGCACCAGCACGTACTCAGCCTGGCCACCGGTCCAGTCGCCCATGTCGACATAGCCGTAAGCACCACCGGCGCGGGCCGGGTTGACGGTGAGGCAGACACCGGTGTGCATCTCTTTGCACGAGCGGCAGCGGCCGCAGGCAACGTTGAAGGGTACCGACACCAGGTCGCCGATTTTCAGGCGTTCGACGTCACGCCCCATCTCGACGATTTCACCAGTGATTTCGTGGCCCAGGACCAGGCCGACCTGGGCAGTGGTACGGCCGCGGACCATGTGCTGGTCGGAGCCGCAGATGTTGGTGGAGACCACCTTCAGAATGACGCCGTGTTCGATCTTCTTGCCGCGCGGATCCTGCATTTTCGGGTAGTCGATGTGTTGCACTTCGACCTTGCCGGCGCCGAGATATACCACTCCACGATTGCCAGACATTGCTTTTACCTCGCTTGATTTTTATTTATGCAGCGTTGGTTGAAGCGCCGCCATCCGTGGGCGGCATGTGTTACTGGAATGCAGGAGATTGTGGGCCTGATAGGGCGGGTTGCACTGACTGGAAGCGACAGAGGGATGTCTTTTAGCGGCAGGCACAAAGGTGTGAGGCCATTCGCGGGACAAGCCCGCTCCCACAGGCTCACCGCTCTTTCGAACATGGCGGTGAACCTGTGGGAGCGGGCTTGTCCCGCGAAGAGGCCGGTACAGGATGTCAGAGAACGACAGTCCGATTTGCGTTGAGGAACACCCGCCGCTCGATGTGATACCCCACAGCACGCGCCAGGGTCAGGCATTCGATATCCCGCCCCTTGGCAATCAGGTCTTCCGGATAGTGGCTGTGGTCCACCACCTCGACCCCCTGGGCAATGATCGGCCCTTCGTCCAGGTCGTTGTTGATGTAGTGCGCCGTGGCGCCCACCATCTTCACGCCCTTGTTGTAGGCCTGGTGATAAGGCTTGGCGCCCTTGAACCCTGGCAACAAAGAGTGGTGAATGTTGATCGCCCAGCCATCCAGGCGCCGGCACAGCTCGGGCGACAGCACCTGCATATAACGGGCGAGAATAACCAGCTCGGCGCCGGTTTCCTCGATCACCTGCAGGACCTTGCGCTCTTGCCCCGCCTTGTCATTGGGGTCGAGGGCGAA
The DNA here is from genome assembly GCF_053557975.1 of Pseudomonas sp. XP2. Lineage (NCBI taxonomy): Bacteria > Pseudomonadati > Pseudomonadota > Gammaproteobacteria > Pseudomonadales > Pseudomonadaceae > Pseudomonas > Pseudomonas sp. XP2. The sequence goes on along the minus strand of NZ_JBNRIK010000008.1, from coordinate 79,537 downwards.
GTGGTAATAGGGGATCTTGTGCCAGTGCGCCAGGGGTTCGAGGTCGGGGTGGTTGGACACCACTGCAACCACGTCCATGCCCAGCTGGCCGATGCGCTGCCGGTACAGCAGGTCGTTCAGACAGTGGTCGGCCTTGGACACCATGATCACCACTTTCGGGCGGTGGTTCGGTGCGGTCAGCTCGAAAGCCATGCCGAACGCTTCGCTGCGCTCGGCCAGGCCGGCACGGAAGCCCGTTTCGTCAAAATCGTCCGGCTGGCGGAATTCGACACGAATGAAGAAGCGCCCCGACTGCCGGTCATCGAAGGAGTGGTGCTCCGTCACGTAGCAGCGCTGCTCGAAGAGGTAACGCGTCACCACGTCGACGGTGCCGAGCATGCTCGGGCAGTCGGCGGTGAGAATCCAGGTATCCGGTGCCCGACTCATGTTCTGCTCTCCTTAAGCCTCGATGCTCAGGCCGTATTCGGCCGAAGCGTCCTGCAACCACAGCCACCAGTAGTCGGCGAAGCTGCGGCGAATCACCAGCTCCCAGGTGTCTTCGGCGGTACGGCGGATCACCAGTTGCGACTTGGCGAACACAGTGCCCACGGCCTTGCCCACCGGGAAGTTGTTCGGGTGAACATCATAGCTGGTGGATTTCATCAGCACTTCGCGCACGTTCGGGCCGCGCAGTTCCAGCAGGCTTTGCCCGCCGCTGACGTTGACCACCTGAATATGCTGGCCTTCAAGGGCTGCACGCAGCTTTTGCTCGACCGCCAGTTCCTGGCCACCGGGCACGATCAGCAGCCACTCGTCGGGGCCGACCCATTGCAACGACATGTCGTTATTGGCGACCACAGTCAGGGCTACTGGCAGCTCCAGGCCCAGGGCCTTGTGCACGCCGGCGGCGAATTCCGGGTTGTGGCCGTCGCCACGCAGGGTCAGGTGGCCAAGGAACTTGCGTTCACGCAGGGTCACGCCTGCGTTCTTGCGGCCTTTGCCAACCAGGCTGGCCAGGTCGGCGTGGTGCAGTGGCGACTGGGCCTTGGCCTCGGCGCGGTTTTGCTGGAAGACGTTGATAGCGCTCATTTCTTACCTGCCTTGAATTCTGTTGTCCGTAAGACCAGAGGTCACATGCAATGCCCGAATGCTAGCGGTGGCCTGTGGGAGCGGGCTTGTCCCGCGAAGAGGGCGGTGAGGCCACCATCGCATTCGCGGGGCAAGCCCGCCCCCACAGGGCTTGCATTTCAAGCAGACCTATCTCAGGGCCTTAGACGTTCTGCCGCTCACCCTTCGGATCGAAGAACACCGAAGACACGATTTCCGCTTCGATCACGCTGCCATCTGCCTGCGGCGAGTAGACACGCTCGCCCATGCGCTTGAGGCCGCCTTTGACCACACCCATGGCGAATGAATAGCCCAGGGAGTTGGACGCGTAGCTGGAGGTGACGTGGCCAACCATGTCCATCGGGATCGGCTGTTTAGGGTCGAACACCAGTTGGGCGCCTTCCGGCAGCCACTTGGTCGGGTCGACCGGCTTCAGGCCTACCAGCTGCTTGCGGTTCTCGCGCACGCAGTCTTCACGGTTCATGCCACGCAGGCCGATCCACGAGAACGGCTTGTTACGGCCAACGCACCAGCTCATGTTCAGGTCGTCCGGGTTCATCGAACCGTCGGTGTCCTGGCCCACGATGATGAAGCCCTTCTCGGCACGCAGTACGTGCATGGTCTCGGTGCCATACGGGGTCAGGTTGTACTTTTTACCGGCTTCGATGATCTGTTCCAGCACGCCCATGGCGTAGTTGGCCTGCACGTTGACTTCGTACGACAGCTCACCGGTGAACGAGATACGGAACACTCGGGCGGGCACGCCGCCGACGTTGCCTTCCTTCCAGGTCATGAACGGGAAGGCTTCCTTGTCCATGTCGATGTCGGTCAGCTCGCTGAGCAGCTTGCGGCTGTTGGGGCCGGACAAGGTCATGGTGGCCCAGTGGTCGGTAACCGAGGTGAAGTACACCTTCAGCTCTGGCCATTCGGTTTGGTGGTACAGCTCCATCCACTGCAGCACGCGGGCAGCGCCGCCGGTGGTGGTGGTCATGATGAAGTGGTTGTCGCCAACGCAGGCGGTTACGCCGTCGTCGAAGACCATGCCGTCTTCCTTGCACATCAGGCCGTAGCGGGCCTTGCCCACGTCCAGCTTGGTCCAGGCATTGGTATAGATGCGGTTGAGGAACTCACGGGCGTCCGGGCCCTGGATGTCGATCTTGCCCAGGGTCGAGGCGTCCAGCAGGCCCACGCTGTCGCGCACGGCCTTGCACTCGCGGGCCACGGCGGCATGGATGTCTTCACCGGCTTTGGGGAAGTACCAAGGGCGCTTCCACTGGCCAACGTCTTCGAACTCGGCGCCGTTCTTCACGTGCCAGGCATGCAGGGCGGTGAAACGCACGGGCTCGAACAGGTGGCCACAGTGGCGGCCCGCTACCGCGCCGAACGTGACCGGCGTGTAGTTGGGGCGGAACATGGTGGTGCCCATTTCCGGGATGGTGATGCCGATCGAACGGGCGGCGATGGCCAGGCCGTTGATGTTGCCCAGTTTGCCCTGGTCGGTACCGAAGCCCAGCGCGGTGTAGCGTTTTACGTGCTCAACCGACTCGAAGCCTTCACGGGTGGCCAGCTCGATACCGGCGGCGGTCACGTCGTTCTGCTGGTCGACGAACTGCTTCGGCCCCTTGGTGCCTTTGTCGTGCGGCACCTGGAACAGTGCCACGGTGGCCTCTTCCTTGCGCGCCACGGTTTTTGGCAAGGTGCCGACAGAGGCTTTGAAGCCCGCCTCGGTGGCTGCGCGAACGCCGCCTTCGAAACCGTCGGCAATCACATCACCAAGGGCGTAGACGCCGTTGATACCACCCACGCACTCACGTTTCTGCGGTGCATCGCCCGGCACGAAGCCGAGGATGTCGTCACGCCATACCGGGCGACCGCCCAGGTGCGAAGCCAGGTGCACGATCGGGCTGTAGCCACCGGAGGTTGCGATCAGGTCGCACTCAAGGGTTTCGCCTGGGCTGGTGACTTTGTGCGCCTGCACATCGATGGCCGCCACGCGGGCGCCGGTGACATGCTTGCTGCCTTTGGCCTCGACCACGGCGCTGGAGGTGAGGATGCGGATGCCTTTGGCACGCGCCTCTTCAACCAGCGAGCCCCGTGGGTTGTGGCGGGCATCGGCGATGGCGACCACTTGCAGGCCAGCGTCGTGCCAGTCCAGCGCGGCGCGGTAGGCGTGGTCGTTGTTGGTCGACAGCACCAGCTTGCGGCCCGGGGCCACGCCGTAGCGGCGAACGTAGGTGGAGACTGCACCGGCCAGCATGTTGCCCGGTACGTCGTTGTTGCCGTACACCAGCGGGCGCTCGTGGGCGCCGGGCGCCAGTACCACGCGTTTGGCGCGTACACGGTGCACACGGTGGCGTACCTGGCCGATCGGAGCGCGGTCGCCGAGGTGGTCGGTGAGGCGCTCGTGAATGGTCAGGAAGTTATGGTCGTGGTAGCCGTTGACCGTGGCACGTGGCAGCAGGGTTACGTCCGGCAGCCCTTCCAGCTCTTTGATCACGGCGTTGACCCAGTCGGCGGCAGGCTTGCCGTCGAGGGTTTCGCGGCTGTCGAGCAGGCTACCGCCAAACTCTTCCTGCTCGTCAGCCAGGATCACACGGGCGCCGCTGCGCGCAGCAGCCAGTGCAGCGGCCAGGCCAGCAGGGCCGGCGCCGACGATCAGCACGTCGCAGTGCTGGTTCATGTAGTCGTAGCTGTCCGGGTCGTTCTGAAGCGGTGCACGGCCAAGGCCTGCAGCTTTGCGGATGTACTTCTCGTACGTCATCCAGAACGATTTCGGGTACATGAAGGTTTTGTAGTAGAAGCCCGGCGGCATCATGCTGCCGCCCACCTTGCCGAGGATGCCCATCACGTCGTTGTTGACGTTCGGCCAGCCGTTGGTGCTGGTGGCGACCAGGCCGGCGTACAGCGCCTGCTGGGTGGCGCGCACGTTCGGGATCTGGGTGGCTTCGCTGGAACCGATCTGCAGGATGGCGTTCGGCTCTTCAGTGCCGGCAGCGATGATGCCGCGTGGGCGCGAGTACTTGAAGCTGCGGCCGACGATGTCTACGCCGTTGGCCAGCAACGCAGCGGCCAGGCTGTCACCGGCATAACCCTGGTAGGTCTTGCCGTTGAAAGTGAAGTTCAGGACCTTGCTGCGGTCGATGCGGCCGCCGCTGGCGAGGCGATAGGTCTGGCTCATACTTTTTCCCCTTGGCCTTTGACGGTCGACGGTGCGTTCGCAGCTTTACCGTTGGCGGTCACTTGCGGCTTTTCGCCAATCTTGTAGGTTTCCAGAATTTCGTAGGTCACGGTGTCGCGGGTGACGTTGAAGTACTGGCGGCAACCGGCAACGTGGTCCCACAGTTCATGGTGAATACCGCGTGGGTTGTCACGGTAGAACATGTAGGTACCCCACTCCTCGTCGGAGCAAGCGGCAGGGTCCAGCGGGCGGGCGATGTGCGCCTGGCCAGAGGCGTGAAACTCTTCTTCGGAGCGCAGCTCGCCGCAGTGGGGACAGAAAATATGCAACATGACGGTGTCTCCGGTTAGTGGGCGACGGCGGCGGCGCCGTGTTCGTCGATCAGTGCGCCGTTGTAGAAACGGTCCATGGAGAACGGCGCGGCCAGCGGGTGCATTTCGCCCTTGGCCAGGCTCGCGGCAAAGACGTTGCCCGAACCCGGGGTCGCCTTGAAGCCGCCAGTACCCCAACCGCAGTTGAAGAACATGTTCTTGACCGGGGTCTTGGTGATGATCGGGCAGGCGTCCGGCGAGGTGTCGACGATGCCGCCCCACTGGCGGTTCATGCGCACGCGCGAGAGGTTGGGGAACATCTCGACGATGGCCTGCAGGGTGTGCTCGATCACCGGGTACGAGCCGCGCTGGCCGTAGCCGACCCAGCCGTCGATACCGGCACCGATTACCAGGTCGCCCTTGTCGGACTGGCTGATGTAGCCGTGCACGGCATTGGACATGATCACGCTGTCGATGATCGGCTTGATCGGCTCGGATACCAGCGCTTGCAGCGGGTGCGATTCCAGCGGCAGGCGGAAGCCGGCCAGCTTGGCCATGTGCCCGGAGTTACCGGCGGTGACCACGCCGACGCGTTTGGCGCCGATGAAGCCTTTGTTGGTTTCCACACCAATGACCGCGCCGTTTTCCTTGCGGAAACCGATCACTTCGGTCTGCTGGATCAGGTCCACACCCAGGGCGTCGGCAGCGCGGGCATAGCCCCAGGCCACGGCGTCGTGGCGGGCCACGCCACCACGGCGCTGAACGGTTGCGCCAAGGATCGGGTAGCGGGTGTTCTTCGAGCAGTCCAGGTACGGGATTTCGGCCGCGACCTGGGCGGTGTTCAGCAGCTCGCCATCGACGCCGTTGAGGCGGTTGGCGCTGACGCGGCGCTCGGAGTCACGAATGTCCTGCAAGGTGTGGCACAGGTTGTAGACGCCGCGCTGGGAGAACATCACGTTGTAGTTGATGTCCTGGGACAGGCCTTCCCACAGCTTCATGGCGTGCTCGTACAACTGCGCCGACTCATCCCACAGGTAGTTGGAACGCACGATGGTGGTGTTACGGGCGGTGTTGCCGCCGCCCAGGTAACCTTTCTCGATCACGGCAACGTTGGTGATGCCGTGCTCTTTGGCCAGGTAGTAGGCCGTGGCCAGGCCATGGCCGCCACCGCCGACGATAACCACGTCGTACACCTTTTTAGGGGTGGGCGTGCGCCACATGCGCTGCCAGTTTTCGTGGTGGCTGAGGGAGTGTTTGAAGAGGCCGAAGCCCGAGTAGCGTTGCATGGTCGTTTACTCCACTCAGCGGTAAACAGGGAAGTCTGCGCACAGCGCCGCGACGTTCTTCGCCACATCGGCTTCGACGTCTGCGTCACCGAGGTTGTCGAGGATGTCGCAGATCCAGCCGGCCAGGGCCACGCACTGCGCAACCTTGAAGCCGCGGGTGGTGACGGCCGGGGTGCCGATGCGCAGGCCCGAGGTGACGAACGGCGACTGTGGGTCGTTCGGCACGGCGTTCTTGTTGACGGTGATGTGCGCGCGGCCCAGGGCGGCGTCGGCATCTTTGCCAGTGAGGCCCTGGCGGATCAGGCTGACCAGGAACAGGTGGTTGTCGGTGCCACCGGACACCACGTCGTAGCCGCGGTCGATGAACACCTGGGCCATGGCCTGGGCGTTTTCGATCACTTGTTGCTGGTAGGCCTTGAAGCCAGGCTCCAGCGCTTCCTTGAAGCACACGGCCTTGGCGGCAATCACGTGCATCAGCGGGCCGCCTTGGGCGCCCGGGAATACAGCGGCGTTCAGCCTCTTCTCGATCTCTTCGTTCGACTTGGCCAGGATCAGACCGCCGCGAGGGCCGCGCAGGGTCTTGTGGGTGGTGGTGGTAACCACATCGGCGAACGGGATCGGGTTCGGGTACAGGCCAGCGGCAACCAGGCCGGCTACGTGGGCCATGTCGACGAACAGCAGCGCACCCACCTTGTCGGCAATGGCGCGGAAGCGTGGGAAGTCGAGGGTCTTGGAGTAGGCCGAGAAACCGGCAACGATCATTTTCGGCTTGTGCTCGACCGCGAGGCGCTCGACTTCGTCGTAGTCGATCAGGCCGGTGTCGGTGTTGATGCCGTACTGCACGGCGTTATAGAGCTTGCCCGAGGACGACACTTTGGCGCCGTGGGTCAGATGGCCACCGTGGGCCAGGCTCATGCCGAGGATGGTGTCACCGGCCTGCAGCAGGGCCAGGTAGACGGCGCCGTTGGCCGACGAGCCGGAGTGCGGCTGTACGTTGGCGTAGTCGGCACCGAACAGCTGCTTGGCGCGCTCTATGGCCAGGGCTTCTACTTTGTCCACGTGCTCGCAGCCACCGTAGTAGCGCTTGCCCGGGTAGCCTTCGGCGTACTTGTTGGTCAGGCCGCTGCCTTGGGCCTGCATGACGCGCTTGCTGGTGTAGTTCTCCGAGGCGATCAGCTCGATGTGATCTTCCTGGCGCTGTTCCTCGGCATTCATCGCCGCCAGCAGTGCGTCGTCGTAACCCTGGATCTGGTCTTGCTTGCTGAACATCGTGTATCTCCCGGCAGCGATCGTTTTTTTGTCGTGGGGCACTGTGGCCCTTTGTGGCGATGGTATGACTGGCGGGGTCGGGTCAGATGCCTGCGCACGCCT
>NZ_JBNRIK010000008.1:66302-72146 GCF_053557975.1 Pseudomonas sp. XP2 | reverse complement strand
GGCTGCCCCCCCGAAGAGGCCGACGCAGATCCCACTGAAAGCAGCTTGTATAGGCAACCGCTGAATCGATGGTTTAGAGTGCTGTTCTGCGTCGTTCACAGGACCGTGTCATGACAGATAAGAGCCAACAATTCGCCAGCGACAACTATTCCGGTATCTGCCCCGAAGCCTGGGCGGCGATGGAAAAGGCCAACCACGGCCACGACCGCGCCTATGGCGACGATCAATGGACCGAGCGCGCCTCGGAATACTTCCGCAACCTGTTTGAAACCGACTGCGAGGTATTTTTCGCCTTCAACGGCACCGCCGCCAACTCCCTGGCCCTGGCCTCGCTGTGCCAGAGCTACCACAGCGTCATTTGCTCCGAGACCGCCCACGTCGAAACCGACGAATGCGGCGCGCCGGAGTTCTTTTCCAACGGCTCCAAGCTGCTGACGGCCGCCAGCGTCGACGGCAAGCTGACGCCAGAGTCCATCCGCGAAGTGGCGCTGAAGCGCCAGGACATCCACTACCCCAAGCCGCGGGTCGTGACCATTACCCAGGCCACAGAAGTGGGCACCGTGTACCGCCCCGACGAGCTGAAGGCGATCAGCGCGACCTGCAAGGAGCTGGGGCTGAACCTGCACATGGACGGCGCGCGCTTTACCAATGCCTGCGCATTCCTGGGCTGCAGCCCGGCCGAGCTGACCTGGAAGGCCGGTGTGGATGTATTGTGCTTCGGCGGCACCAAGAACGGCATGGCGGTGGGTGAAGCAATCCTGTTCTTCAACCGCCAACTGGCCGAAGACTTCGATTACCGCTGCAAGCAGGCCGGTCAACTGGCGTCGAAAATGCGCTTCCTGTCTGCGCCATGGGTGGGGCTGCTGGAAGATGGCGCCTGGTTGCGCCATGGCAACCACGCCAACCATTGCGCGCAGTTGCTGGCATCGTTGGTGAGTGACTTGCCGGGGGTGGAGCTGATGTTCCCGGTGGAGGCCAACGGGGTGTTCCTGCAAATGCCGGAGCCTGCGATTGAAGCGCTGCGCGGCAAGGGGTGGAGGTTCTATACCTTTATCGGCAGCGGCGGGGCACGGTTCATGTGTTCCTGGGATACCGAGCAAGAGCGGGTGCGCGAACTGGCAGCGGATATCCGCAGTATCATCACCGCCTGACAGGCCCCAATCGCCGGCAAGCCAGCCCCCACATGGACCACACAAGGCTCAGGCCTGTGGTGATCCTGTAGGAGCTGGCTTGCCGGCGTTGAAGCCCACACCGATCTAAAGCCTGAACCCACCCATCTGCCGCGCCAGGTCATCAGCCAAGCCACGCAACGCCTGGCACTCTTCACGGCAGCCCTGAACTTCCGCCGCCGTCTCCCGGGCCAGGTCAGAAATCCCCTGCACCGTGCGGTTGATCTCTTCGGTCACCGCCGACTGCTCTTCGGTCGCCGTGGCCACCTGATGGTTCATGTCGCTGATGTGTTCCACCTGGTCGGTAATCGCGCCCAACGACGCCCCGGTACGCTGGCTTGATTCAACGCCACTGCCGGTCGCCTGCTGCCCCGCCTGCATCGAGCTCACCGCCGAACCCGCGCCCTGCTTCAGGCGCTGGATCATCTGCTGCACTTCGTCGGTGGACAGTTGCGTACGTCGCGCCAGCGTTCGCACCTCGTCGGCCACCACAGCAAACCCGCGCCCCATCTCCCCGGCCCGCGCCGCCTCGATGGCTGCGTTCAGCGCCAGCAGGTTGGTTTGTTCGGAAATGCTGCGGATCACCGCGAGAACTTCATCAATAGAGGCGACTTCGTTGGCCAGCTGGCTGACGGCATCGGCTGCCTTGACGATGTCGCCCGACATGCCCTCGATGCCCTGAATCGAACGCCGTACCACCTCACGCGCCTGCAAGGCTTCATCCCGTGCCGACTGCGAGGCCTGCGCCGCATCACCCGCATTGCGGGCAATGTCCTGCACCGTCAGGCCCATTTCGTGCACGGCAGTGGCAACCATTTCGGTCATTTCCTGTTGCCGCCCTGAGCGCTCGGCCGTGTTGTCCACCACTTGGGTTACCTGCTCAACCGCACGATGCAGCCGTTCGGAGGTGTGCAAAACCTCGCCAATCAGGCTGCGCTGGCTGTCGAGAAAGCGGTTGAAACCCCGGGCCAGGTCACCCAGCTCATCCTGGCGCGAGTCATCCAGGCGGTGGCTAAGGTCGCCTGCGCCACTGCCAATCTGCACCAGCGCAGCGGTAACGCGGCGGATAGGCCGCACCAGGCCGCGCGCCAGCAGCACCACCAGCAGCAGCGACACCAGGGCCACACCGCCACCGATCAGGCTGGTCAGCCATACCGCCTGATGCATTTGCGCGTAGATTTCCGACTCCGGCACCTCGGCCACCAAGGTCCAGTCAAGGTCGCGCAGGGGCAGGCCGAGTGCCAGATACCGTTCACCGTCACGGCTGAAGCGGCTGCTGCGCAGGCCTTCGCCGCCCGTCATTACAGCCTTGGCAGCGTCCGTACCGAGCTGCTCGGTGAGCTGGCGCTTGCCACTGAAGGCAGCGTCCGGGTGCACCTGGATCAGGCCATCGTTACGTACCAGAAAGACCTTGCCATGCTCGCCAAAGCTGAAGTCGTGAATCAGCTTCGACAGCTCGGTCATGCGCAGGCCCATGCCGGCCACGCCCACCAGCTTGCCAGCCTTTTCCACGCGATAATCGATGAACAGCGCCAGCTCCCCAGTGGCTCCGTCGATGTCGATGTTGATAAACCGCTCGGCGCCGCTGTCGATGTAGCCGTAGAACCACTTGTCCTTGGGGTTGCTGCGGCTGAGGGTACGGTCCAGGCCATTTTCGTTGTAGTAATGGCCGGTTTCGGTCGAGGCAAACAAGGTGGTGAAGGCGCGGTTGCGCTGTTTGGCGGCGCCCAGGTATTCAATGAATGCCGCAGCCTGGGCGGGGTCTTCACCGGCAGCCAGCCAGTCGCGCAGCAGCGTGTTGCCGGCAATGTCCGCCGCAGCCACCAGTGGCTGGCCGAGCATGCGCTCGATGTCATTGCGGATGGCCTCGACACTGGCAGGCAGGGCAGTGTCGACCAGGTAGCGGTCGGTGAGGCGGTTGAGCGCCACGGTGAAGATGATGACCACCACCAGGATGCTGGCCAACAGGGCTGCGCCCATGCTGGTGATCAACTGCCACTGGATGCTTTTACGCCAGATACGCATGCCCCTACTCCCCCGCACATTATTGTTTTGCGAGAAGTGTATACACTTGCGTATCCAGTTAATCCAGTGACCTGGAACAATGAGTTGGGGCTTTGGGGCTGCTGCGCAGCCCATTCGCAGCACAAGGCTGCTCCTACAGGGAGCGGCCTTGTGTCGCGATTGGGGCGCAAAGCGCCCCAGCTATCGATCAGGACTCTGCAATGGTCCGCACGATGGCGTCCACCGTGGCGTCGATCTGCGCCTGGGTACGCGCAAGGGTCTGCTGATGTTCTTTCTGCAGTTCAACCTGTTTGGAGCACAGGTTAAGGGCAGCCAGCACCAGCAATTTGTCACCGATCAGGGTCGGGTACTGACGCTTGGTTTCGTTCAGGGCGGTGTTGAGCATCCGCACCGCCTGGGCCAGGGTTTCTTCCTGGCCTTCGGGCGCCTTGATCGAATAGTCGATGCCGAGAATCGACACGACATTGACCGGCTGCTCTTGCAATCTCATGCGCCAGCAACGCCAGCGCTGGCGCGATCAACCAGGGCCTGCAGGCGGGCGGCGGTGCTGCCGTTCTTCTCTTCCTGCTCCATCAGCGACAGCTGCAGGGTTTCGTTTTCTTCCTTGGCCTGGGCCAATTGCGTGCCAAGGGCGGTGTTCTGCTCGGTGAGTTGAGCGTTCTTCTGCATCAGGTCGCTGACCAGTTGCTCGATTTGATTCAGGGAAGCTTCCAGCATGGGTCTATCTCAGGTTGTTGCGAGGGGCGCACACGATAAAGAAAAGCGCGGCCCATCGCCATTAAAAATCGGATTCACAAGGTGTCTGGCCCGCAGATTGACAGGGTAATCACCCCCTTGTTCCGACCTGGGTCAACCGCCGGTCAGGAAAAGGTTAGCGCGCTCACAAATTTAGCGGGGCGCGCTCAAGACTGGCCAGTCACGACCGATAGCCCGGCAAGTCATGTTTTGTCGCACTTCGCGCACTCTTTATCCCTTGCCTGGATCTTCCCCTCCATGTCTCTACGCAACATGAATATCGCCCCGCGCGCGCTGCTCGGCTTCGCGCTCATCGGCCTGCTGATGCTCGGCCTTGGTATCTTCTCACTGGTGCAAATGGGCAACATTCGCCACGCGGGCGTGGCCATCGAGCAAGTCAACGTGCCCAGCATCAAGATCCTCGACGAAATCACCGCGCTCAACCTGCGCATGCGCACCCTGTCCTATCGACTGCTGATCAACCGCGAGCCTGCCATCCAAAGCGATACCCTCAACCTGCTGGACCAGCGCAACAGCCAGATCGACCGTGCGCGCCAGGCCTATTTGCCGATGATCGCCGCCGGTGATGAACAGGCGGCGTTCGACCAGTACGGCCAGTTGCTCAACCAGTACCGCCAACTGGAATCGCGCATGCGCAGCCTGAGCCAGGCCGGCCGCGTCGACGAACTGCGCGACCTGCTCAACCGCGACCTGCTGGCCAACTCCGAGCAAATCAACAAGGTCATGGAAACCCTGGTGCGTATCAACACCGAACAGACCCGTTCCACCAACGAGAAGGCCGCCAGCCAGTACGACACTGCCTTCACCCTGGTGATCGGCCTGCTGGTTGCCGCTACCGTGCTGACATTCGCGTGCGCCCTTTTGTTGACCCGCAGCATCGTCAAGCCGATTGATGAGGCGCTCAAATGCGCCGAGCAGGTCGCCGACGGTGACCTGACCCACATCATCCGCGCCGAAGGCACCGACGAAGCCGCCCGCCTGCTGCGTGCCATGGCCCGCATGCAAGACAAGCTACGCGACACCCTGCAGCAGATCGCCGGCTCCGCCACCCAGCTGGCCTCGGCGGCCGAAGAATTGAACGCCGTCACCGACGAAAGTGCCCGTGGCCTGCAACAGCAGAACAACGAAATTGAACAAGCCGCCACTGCCGTGACTGAAATGACCAGCGCGGTGGAGGAAGTGGCGCGAAATGCCGTGAGTACCTCAGAGGCATCCAGTGAAGCCAGCCGTTCCACTGGCGACGGTCGTGACTTGGTGATGGAGACGGTGGGCGCCATCGAGCGCATGAGCGGTGACGTGCAGGCCACAGCAAAACTGATCACGCACCTGGCCGAACAGTCGCGCGACATTGGCAAGGTACTCGACGTGATCCGCGGCCTGGCCGACCAGACCAACCTGCTGGCGCTCAATGCTGCCATTGAGGCAGCGCGCGCCGGCGAAGCGGGCCGTGGCTTTGCCGTGGTAGCGGATGAAGTGCGTGCGCTGGCACACCGTACCCAGCAGTCGACCAGCGAGATCGAACGGATGATTGGCAGCATTCAAGGCGGCACGGAAGAGGCAGTGGAGTCGATGCGCACCAGCACTGAACGCGCCGAGTCGACGCTGAACATCGCCCGCGGTGCTGGCTTGGCGTTGGACACCATTGCCGGGGCGGTGGCACAGATCAACGAGCGTAACCTGGTGATCGCCAGCGCGGCGGAAGAGCAGGCACAAGTGGCGCGGGAAGTGGACCGCAACCTGGTGAACATCAATGACCTGTCGGTGCAGAGTGCTACGGGGGCGCATCAGACCAGTGCGGCGAGTGCTGAGCTCTCGCGCTTGGCCGTGGACCTGAATGGGTTGGTGGCACGGTTCCGTACATGACAATGCTGGGGCCGCTGTGCGGCCCATTCGC
>NZ_JBNRIK010000008.1:45567-66161 GCF_053557975.1 Pseudomonas sp. XP2 | reverse complement strand
GGGATTCTGTTAGCCTGCCAGAGGCTCGGCGGTGGCTTGAGGGATTCTGCTAGCCTGCCAGAGGCTCGGCGCTGGCCTGAGGGATTCTGTTAGCCTGCCAGAGGCTCGGCGCTGGCTTGAGGGATTCTGTTAGCCTGCCAGAGGCTCGGCGGTGGCTTGAGGGATTCTGCTAGCCTGCCAGAGGCTCGGGGCTGGTGTGAGGGCTACGGTGAGCCTCCCCCAGGGTCTGTGCTGATCTGAAGGGTACGGTGAGCCTGTGGGAGCGGGCTTGCCCCGCGAAGAGGCCAGCGTTGCTACCCAACATCCAGAAAACATTCCACACCGCACGCCACTGACATCTCACCTAGTGTTGTCCCAGATCTCACATCAGGGACCCCACATGGACTGTGCCCAATCCCATCTGCTGCGCCGCGGCCGTTTTTCTCAGCCGGGGGGGCTTTACCTGCTGACCACGGTCACTCATGAACGTCAGCAGATCTTCACTCAATTCAACTACGCCCGTGGCGTGATCCAGCAACTGAGACAGGCGGAGCTCGATGGGCTTTGCCGGTCCCTGGCCTGGGTGGTCATGCCCGACCATGTGCATTGGCTGATTGAGTTGCAAAGTGGCACGTTGAGCTGCTTGATGCGCAGGTTCAAATCACGGAGTAGTCATGCGCTCTATCAGCGGGGCATGTCACGCAAGAAAATATGGCAGCCGGGCTATCAGGACCGGGCCTTGCGGCGGAAAGAAAGTGTGCTGCACGTGGCGAGGTACATCGTTGCCAATCCCATAAGAGCCGGGCTGGTTGACCGTGCGGGCGACTACTCACATTGGGATGCTGTATGGATCTGATGGCCCATTCGCGGGACAAGCCCGCTCCCACAGGTTTACCGAAACCTTCAGACCAGGGGTAAACCTGTGGGAGCGGGCTCGTCCCGCGAATGGGCTGCAACGCAGCCCCGGCTTTACAGGATCAGTAATCGATCCGCACATCCCCTTTCGGCACGCTGCAGCACGACAGGATGTAGCCCTCGGCTTCATCCTCTTCGGTGATGCCGCCGTTGTGCTCCATCTCCACTTCGCCGCCCAGCTTGAGCACCTTGCAAGTGCCGCAGATACCCATGCCGCAGGCTTTCGGGATCATCAGGCCAACCTTGGCTGCGGCCGCATGCACAGTCTCGCCCGGGGCGATGCGGATGCTCTTGTCGCTGCCGATAAACTCCACCAGGTTGAGGTCGGATACATCCAGCTCCGGTGCGTCGGCCGCCTGTTCGGCGTGCTCCACCGCATCGGCCTTGGCCTCGGCCGGCGTCGCACCAAACGACTCCTCGTGATAATTCTTCATGTCGAAACCAACGGCTTCGAGCATGCGCTTGACCGCCGTCATATAAGGCGTCGGGCCGCAGCAAAACACCACGCGCTCCATGTAGTCAGGGGCGATCAGTTCCATGAGTCGCTGATTCAGGTAACCGCGGTACCCCGCCCATGGCTCGCCCAGGCCATGCTTCTCGCAAATGATATGCAGGCTGAAGTTGGGGATGCGGGAGGCCATCTGTTCCAGCTCGCGATGGTAGATGATGTCCTTCGGCGAACGGGCGCTGTGCACGAACACCATGTCGACGTTGGCGTTGGTGTCATAGAACCAGCGCGCCATCGACATGACCGGCGTAATGCCGACACCGCCCGACAGGTACAGCGCCTTGCCCGCCGGGAAGTCGATGGCGTTGAACAGCCCCACCGGGCCGTGTACCGGCAGTTCGGCGCCTTCGTGCATGGTGTCGTGCAAGAAGTTGGACACCAAGCCACCCGGCACGCGCTTCACTGTGATCGAAAAACTGTAGGGCACCGACGGCGAACTGGAAATGGTGTAGGAACGCATCACCGGCTTGCCTTCGATCTCCAGCTCCAGGGTGACGAACTGCCCGGGCTTGAAGAAGAACATGATCGGCTGGTCGGCCATGAAGCAGAAGGTGCGCACGTCCCAGGTCTCCTGGATGACCTTGACGCAGCGCACGATGTGGCGGCCGTTGGCCCAGGTCTGGGTGGTGACCGGATTGAGGAAGGTATCGGACATGTTCATCTCCAGCAGCCGACTAGTGGGCTTTTTATGGCTTGGATAATGCGCAAGCTGAGAGCGACGTACATTCCTGCCAGCGACATCGGCGTGCTTATCGCGACCAGCCCCGCGCTACAAGGGCTGGCGCGTCGTAATTCAATTCGGCCATGTCGCCCATGGATACGGTTCGCGGCGTCTTCGGACGCACACTCCACGGCAAATAAACATGCCTGCTGTTTAAACAAAAAGCCGCTGATAACCGCCTTGCGGCAAAAACAACGATTAGCCACCTTTTGCCGGCCGCACACGGCCCCGAGGAATACACGATGGACGTCACCGCAACCCTGAGCCTGGGCGATCCACTGGAACCTGCACGCAAGGCTACCGCCGAGATGCTGCAGACCCGCGAGCGCACCTACTCGCTGCCCCAGCCTTTCTACACCGACGAGCGTCTGTTCCAGATCGACATGCAGGAGATCTTCCAGAAAGAATGGTTGATCGCTGGCATGACTTGCGAAATTCCGGCGAAAGGTAACTACATCACCCTGCAGATCGGCAAAAACCCGATCCTGGTGGTGCGTGGTGCCGAAGGCAAGGTGCACGCCTTCCATAACGTCTGCCGCCACCGTGGTTCGCGTTTGTGCGTCAGCGACAAAGGCAAGGTGGCCAAGCTGGTCTGCCATTACCACCAGTGGACCTATGAACTGGACGGCCGCCTGCTGTTCGCCGGCACCGAAATGGGCGCCGACTTCGACATGAAGGAGTACGGCCTGAAGCCGGTGCATGTGAAGGTGGCCGGTGGCTATATCTTCATCAGCCTGGCAGAAAACCCGCCTGCCATCGACGAGTTCCTGGCTACCCTGGAACACTACATGGAACCGTACGACATGGAGAACACCAAGGTGGCGGTGCACACCACCTTGATGGAAAAGGCCAACTGGAAGCTGGTGCTGGAAAACAACCGCGAGTGCTACCACTGCAGCGGTTCGCACCCGGAGCTGCTGCAAACCCTGCTGGAGTGGGACGACACCAACGACCCGCGCGCCAGCCAGGAATTCAAGGACCACGTGGCCGCTTCGGCCGCCGCCTGGGAAGCCGAAAAGATCCCGTACCTGCACAAGAGCCATGGCCTGCGTAACCGTATCGTGCGCATGCCCCTGCTCAAAGGCACGGTATCGATGACCATGGACGGCAAACAGGCCTGCCAGAAGCTGATGGGCCGCATCAAGAACCCGGACCTGGGCTCGATGCGCATCCTGCACCTGCCGCACTCGTGGAACCACTGCATGGGCGACCACATGATCGTGTTCACCGTGTGGCCGATCAGCGCCCAGGAAACCATGGTCACCACCAAGTGGCTGGTGCACAAGGATGCGGTCGAAGGCGTCGATTACGACCCGGAGCGCATGCGCAAGGTGTGGGACGCTACCAACGACCAGGACCGCCGCCTGGCGGAAGAGAACCAGCGTGGCATCAACTCCACGGCGTACCAGCCTGGGCCTTACTCGAAGACTTACGAGTTTGGTGTGGTGAACTTCATTGACTGGTACAGCGACCGCGTGTTGGCCAACTTGGGCGCAGAGCCTGCTCCATACCTGAAAGAGGTGAAGGCGCAGTAAACCATCATCGGTGGCCTGGCAGCGCTCCGAACTTAACAGCGTGAGCGCGCCAGGCAAACCGTATGCTCGGAGATTTCCCTATACCTGGACATCATGAGGCACCGATCGTAACGACCTGATCCAGCTCGCAGCGGCTGCAAATCCTCTGCCTACGTATGCCAACCCACGGCCTACGGTAGAGAGCATCTCGTCCAACATCGTCAAATCCATGAACGTATTCCCCAATAACCGGTGAGTGTCACGTGGATAAGTCCGCATGTAGTGGGCTACTTCACGTGCTGCGGCAAAATTTCCTGTCAAACCACCGCTCAGATTTGTGACCGTATTTCCTAGCGCGATGAGATCCACAGCGCTCTGAACGCTTGGGGTCACCCCGTTGGCAGCGGCGACCACCTGCCCGGCTACGCCAAAAGCGCCGGTCAAACTGAACTGCTGGTTCGAAATTCTGGCTGTAAGCGGTAGCTCCTGATAATCAGCGGGCACGCCGTTAGCCAACCGAGCAGCCGACCTGCGCCCGACCACATTCCTCATTGTTCGAACCGTCGCGCCCGAGAAGGTGGCACCGCTGGAGAGCAAGCCAATGCCCCTGAGTATGACGCCCCAGAATGCACCGTTTGGGTCATGCCGGTTTACCGGATCTCCGCCACAGTAGGCGTACCCATTGATACCCCCCTTGGAAAACGGGCTGAGCGAGTCACAGGTCGTAAAGCGCAAGAGGGTCGGGCTATAGAAGCGACGGCCATTGCCCAACGGATAATTGCCCGTGAGCGGATCACGATGCTGGCCACCAAAAGCCAGCACCGGTGCTGGGCTGGTTTTCATGAAGCCGTAAGGTGAATAAGCGTGCAGACCTGGCAACACGGAGCGCTGCAGGTCTGTCGTCAAAAAATGAGCCGCCATAGGTTATGCACAAGTTTTAATTGTTTGGAATACCGTAGCGGTGAATGAAAGGTGTGGCTACTGACATAAATATCAGGTGGAGGACTGATCATTTTTTGATCAAAGCCAGCAAGGCAGCCTAACTGTTGGGCCACAGAGGACTCCATACACCTTATCCACAGACTCACCAACAGAGTTTGTGAACAAAGCGCGAACATGCAGCGCGTCGGTTGTGGATAAGCGATTCAACGCCTTGAAAATCAGTGATCTGAAGATATCCATGCCCATTTGATCATTTCTTAATCAATCACTCACAAGCCAGGAGCTGCGCGGCTTTCAGGTAGCGCCGAACAGATTATCCACAGACCCGCTAACAGCGATTGTGGGCAAAACCTGCGGGACGCACGCATATCTGTGGCTGAGGAGCCGGCTCACATTTGATCAGTTTATGATCAAAACTCTCTGAGCCCCGTTATATATGGCCCCCAGCCATGCACCAACACTTTATCCACACCTTGGCGAACAGATTCCGTGGGCAAAACAGAGTTGCACTTGATGGTTGTGCCATTTCCGTCAAATCTGGCGGTGTGGTGGGGAAAAGGAGGGACTTATGCACAGGCGGTATGTGCCTGCAACAGATCAGGGGGTCGTTGTGGGAGCGGGCTTGCCCCGCGAAGCAGGCGACGCGGTGCATGGCACCGGCTGCGCCGGTGTTCGCGGGGCAAGCCCGCTCCCACAGAGTGAGGGGGGCTTGCCGAAGAGCGCGTAAGGCTTTAGCGCAGCACGCCCTCTTCCACCAGCAGCTTGAGGATGGCCTCAGCACCTTCCTGTGGCGAAACATCCTTCAGCACCTTGCCACCGCCGCCACTGGCCTTTGCCGTTGCTGCTTTCATGCGGTCCGCACCGCTCTTGGCCTTGATCACCTTCAGGCGCTTGGGCCGGGGACGGGCCGGTTGCAACTCGGCATCGGCCAGCAACTCATCTTCGACAATGGCCACATTACGCGCAGCCAGCACACCCCGTCGCGCGGGCCCGAATGCGCTCTGGCGCGGCTTGGGCGCAGCGTTATCCACAGTCGCCAGCAGCGGCAGGCGCACTTTCAGCCGGCGCCGCTGGCCCCGCGGCAACGCCTGCAAGACCTGGGCGGTGCCGTTCTCGATCGACTCCACCTCAGCCAGCCCCACGATCAACGGCCAGCCAAGTTTTTCGGCCAGCAGGAAGGGCAGCATGCCCGAGCCTTCACCCGTCTCGGCCTGGCTACCGGTCAGCACCAGCTGTGCCCCGGCGTCGCGCAGGTAATCCCCCAGCACGCCCAGCACATCGGCACCGGCCGGCTGCTCCAGCACGTCAAGATGGTCCAGGCCCATGCCCAGGTAGGCGCGCAGCGCTTCTTCCTGTGGGTTGCCGGCATGGACCACCTGCAAGTTATCCCCAGCCAGCTGCAAACCCAGTTCCACGGCGCGGGCATCCTGCTCGGCGCGGCGAGCGCGCCCGGAGCTTGGGTGGGCACCGATGGAAACCAGGCTGATCACTTTCGTACTCATGCTCGTGCCCTTATGCCGCGTCGCGCTGGCCGCCGCTGCGGTAGTTGTCCACAGCCTCGATCAGTGCCTTGAGAATCGCCGAACTGTCGCCAATCACCGACAGGTCCGCCCGTTTGATCATGTCGCAGCCCGGGTCCATGTTGATCGCCACCACCTTGTCGCAGGCGCCGATGCCCTGCAGGTGCTGGATGGCACCCGAGATACCCACAGCCACGTACACGCGCGCGGTGACCCAGGTACCGGTGGCACCCACCTGGCGATTGCGCGGCATGAAGCCGTCGTCCACCGCCACCCGCGAGGCACC
Source organism: Pseudomonas sp. XP2 (assembly GCF_053557975.1). Classification (NCBI taxonomy): domain Bacteria; kingdom Pseudomonadati; phylum Pseudomonadota; class Gammaproteobacteria; order Pseudomonadales; family Pseudomonadaceae; genus Pseudomonas; species Pseudomonas sp. XP2. The sequence goes on along the minus strand of NZ_JBNRIK010000008.1, from coordinate 59,776 downwards.
TTCGGTGGCGCCAAGGGCTGCGGTGGCCTGGTGGTACAGGTCCCAGTCCTTGACCCCATTGCCGCCCGAGATGATGAACTCGGCCTCGGCCATGGCAATGGTGGCCGGGTCCACGGCCACCGAGCCCAGGTCTTCGATGCGCGACAGGCTGCGCGCCACGCGTGTGGACAACTCCACCGGCAAGGCTTCGTGACGGGTTTCGCTGACCGGCTCCGCGCACTCGGCGGCCGCCAGGATCAGCCGTGGCACGGCACGTTGCAGGTCTTGCTGGCCAGCACCGGCGCGGCCGATGCACTGGCCGTCCTTGACCTGCCACACCCGCGTGGCCGGGCGCTCGCCCAGCGCCGCGCCCAGGCGTCGGCCCAGTTCGCCGCCACCGGTGCGGCTGTCGGGCAGCAACCAGTGGCGCGGGGTGAACTGGTTATCCACAGCCCGCAGGCCCTGCACCAGTTGCTCCGGTGCATAACCCTCGAAGGCCTCGCCCTCGACGACCAGCAGGCGGTCGACGCCAGCTGTGGAAAAGTTGCTTTCCTTGTGCTCGTTAAAGACCACCGCCAGCACCGCGCCGTCACTGCCGGCCAGGCGGTGGGCCAGGCCGAGCAAATCGCGGTCGTGGCTGCTCAGGCGACCACCGACCATGTCCGGCACCACGGCGATGTAGAACGCCGGCGCCGGTACCTGGTGCAGCGGCAGCTTGACCTCTGCCGCCGCCGTGCGCCGCCCGCCCACACCGGTACCCTGCTGGGCGCCGCTGCGGTCGATGCGCTTGATGCCAGCCGGGCCGATGAAGCCTGCGGCAATCGCATGGGGGTTCTTGCGGATCAGGCCATTGGGCCCCATCCAGCTGGTCTGTTGCGTCTGCATGGCCGCATGCAGCGGGTGCAGGCGGTTACGGGCGATCCACTCGGCGCGTGGGTCGCGGCGGATAATGTCGCTCATCAGTGCACCTCCGCAGGTTCACGTTTGGCCGTTTGCGGCTTTGCGGCAGACGGCGCGTCCTCTTCGATCAGCACGTCGGCCACCAGCTCGGCCAGGTCCTTGATCTGCGGGCGCGGTTCGACCACGCCTTCGAGCATGGCGGTGCATTGTGGGCAACCCACGGCCACCAGCTCGGCCTCGGTCTCACGGATGTCGTCCATGCGCATGTCGGGGATACGCTGCTTGCCCGGGATGTCAGTGATCGGCGCCCCACCGCCACCGCCGCAGCAACGGGAACGGAAGCCCGAGCGCTGCATCTCGCGCACTTCGATACCCAGCGCCTTGAGCACTTCACGCGGTGCTTCGTACTCACCGTTGTAGCGGCCCAGGTAGCAAGGGTCGTGGTAGGTGACGCTGCCACCCTTGTGCTGGCCGAGGTTGAGCTTGTTGGCCGCGATCAGTTCGGCCATGTAGGTGCTGTGGTGCTGCACCTGATAGTCGCCGCCCAATGCGCCGTACTCGTTCTTCAGCACATGGAAGCTGTGCGGGTCGCAGGTGACGATGCGCTGGAACGTGTACTTGGCCAGGGTCTGGATATTGCGTTTGGCCAGTTGCTGGAAAGTCGCTTCGTCGCCCAGGCGGCGGGCAACGTCGCCACTGTCGCGTTCTTCCAGGCCGAGCACGGCAAAGTCCACGCCCGAGGCCTTCAACACTTTGACAAACGAACGCAGGGTGCGCTGGTTGCGCATGTCGAAGGCACCGTCGCCAACCCAGAACAGCACGTCGGTGGTTTTCACCTCCGACAGCAGTTGCAGGTTGAGGTCGGCTGCCCAGTTCATGCGCCCGCCGGGGGCGAAGCCGCCTGGGTTGTCAGTGGCGATCAGGTTGTCCAGCACCTCGGCGCCCTTGTTCGGGGTGGCGCCCTTTTCCAGGGTGAGGTGGCGGCGCATGTCGACGATGGCATCGACGTGCTCGATCATCATCGGGCATTCCTCGACGCAGGCACGGCAAGTGGTGCACGACCACAGCGTTTCGGCGTCGACCAGACCATTGACGATCGGCTGGTGCGGGTGGCCGCCATGCTCACCGATCGGCTTGCCCGGGTACGGGCTGCCGGCGAACTGGGCGTCCGTGCCGCCGGCCAGGCCGATGACCATGTCCTGAATGAGCTTTTTCGGGTTCAGCGGCTGGCCGGCAGCAAAGGCCGGGCACATGGCTTCACATTTACCGCACTGCACGCAGGCGTCGAAGCCCAGCAGCTGGTTCCAGGTGAAGTCCGCCGGCTTTTCCACGCCCAGCGGCGCGTTCGGGTCTTCCAGGTCCAGCGGCTTGAGACCGGTGGAGCGGCCGCCGCCGAAGCGCTCGGCACGGCGGTGCCAGGCCAGGTGCAGGGCACCGGCGAAGGCGTGCTTCATAGGGCCGCCCCAGGTCATGCCGAAGAACAGCTCCGACACACCCCACAGCACGCCCAGGCCGAGTACGGCGACCATCACCCAGCCGCCCGTGTTGGCGGGCAGGATGCCGGCGACCGGCAGGGTGGCAATGAAGAAGCTTGCGGCGAATACCAGCAGGCTCTTCGGCAAGCGCATCCACGGCCCCTTGGACAGGCGCGATGGCGGGTTGAGGCGGCGCTTGAAGACAAAGATGGCCCCGGTAAACATGATTACCGTGGCTACCAGTAACGCGTAGCCGAGGATTTTGCTCTGCAGGCCAAAGCCATGCACCAGAATCGCCAGCGCGGCCGACAGCACGAAGCCGCCTGCGGTAGCCACGTGGGTCTTGGACATGTACTTATCGCGCTCGACCACGTGGTGCAGGTCCACCAGGTAGCGCCGCGGCATGGCCAGCAGGCCGCCGATCAGGTCGACCTTGGAAGCCCGGCCACGCCGCCACATGCGCACCCGGCGCAGGGCGCCGAGCACTGCCAGGCCAAGGGCAGCGAACAGCAGGATGGGTAGAAGGGTGTTCAACATGGGAGGCTCCCACAACAACAGCTGAATTCTTGCGCCGCTATGCCCCTTGTGGGAGCGGGCTTGTCCCGCGAAGACGTCCGGCCTGACAACATCGTTGTTGGTGCTGACGCATTCGCGGGGCAAGCCCGCTCCCACAGGGGTCTACGGCGTTTAGGCGCGCGGGATCAGAAATCCTTGCACAGCCGCAAGGCGTCGTAGATCGCTGCATGCACGTTGCGCTGGGCCACGCAGTCGCCGATCCGGTACAGCAGGTAGCCCTCGCCCGGCTGGCTGAGGATCGGCTGCGGCTTGATGGCGAACAGCGCCTCCACATCGATCTGGCCCTTGTTGCGCGAGCCGTCCTTCAGCGCGTAGTACAGTGCTTCATCAGGCCGCACGCCGTTCTCAATCACCACCTGGTCGACCACGCGTTCTTCCTTGGCGCCGGTGTATTCGTTCTCCAGCACCGCTACCAGCTTGTCGCCTTCGCGGTAGACCTTTTCCAGCATCATGTCGCCGGTCATGATCACTTCTTTCGGGTACATGCTGCGGTAGTAGGTCGGGAAGGTCGTGCCGCCCATGGCCACGCCCGGCTTGATGTCGTCGGTGACGATTTCAACCTGGCTGCCTTTGTCGGCAATGTAGTCTGCTGCCGACATGCCGGTGAATTCACAAATGGTGTCGTACACCAGCACGTTCTTGCCCGGCGCAACCTTGCCGTCAAGTACGTCCCAGCTGCTGACCACCAGCCCTTCGGCAGCGCCCCAGTGCTCGTTCTGCTCGACGAACGGATGGCCGCCCACCGCCAGCACGATGACATCCGGGCGCAGGTCCTGGATGGCGTCCACGCTGGCAGCGGTCCCCAGGCGCAGGTCCACTTTCAGGCGCGCCAGTTCCAGCTGGTACCAGCGGGTAATACCGGCGATCTGGTCACGCTGCGGTGCCTTGGCGGCAATGGTGATCTGCCCGCCGATCTGGTTTTTTTTCTCGAACAGGGTCACGTCGTGGCCACGTTCGGCGGCCACGCGGGCCGCTTCCATGCCGGCCGGGCCTGCGCCAACCACCACCACCTTGCGCTTGACGCCGGTGGTCTTCTCGATGATGTGCGGCACCCCCATGTATTCACGGGAGGTGGCGGCGTTCTGGATGCACAGTACATCCAGGCCCTGGTACTGGCGGTCGATGCAGTAGTTGGCGCCGACGCACTGTTTGATCTGGTCAATCTGGCCCATCTTGATCTTGGCGATCAGGTGCGGGTCAGCCATGTGAGCACGGGTCATGCCGACCATGTCCACGTAGCCGCCTTCAAGAATGCGCGTGGCCTGGTTCGGGTCCTTGATGTTCTGCGCGTGCAGTACCGGGACCTTGACCACTTCCTTGATGCCGGCCGCCAGGTGCAGGAACGGCTCTGGCGGGTAGCTCATGTTCGGGATGACGTTGGCCAGGGTGTTGTGGGTGTCGCAACCCGAGCCAACCACGCCAATGAAGTCGAGCATGCCGGTGCCGTCGTAATACGCGGCGATCTGTTTCATGTCCTCGTGGCTGAGGCCATCAGGGTGGAACTCGTCGCCACAGATACGCATGCCCACACAGAAGTCGTCACCCACTTCGGCGCGCACCGCTTTCAGTACTTCCAGGCCGAACTTCATGCGGCCTTCAAACGTGCCGCCCCATTCGTCGGTACGTTTGTTGACCCGCGGGCTCCAGAACTGGTCGATCATGTGCTGGTGCACGGCCGACAGTTCCACGCCGTCCAGGCCGCCCTCTTTGGCACGCCGCGCGGCCTGCGCGTAGTTGCCGATGACGCGCCAGATCTCTTCCACCTCGATGGTCTTGCAGGTGGCGCGGTGCACAGGTTCACGGATACCCGACGGCGACATCAGGGTCGGCCAGTTGAAGCCGTCCCAGCGCGAGCGACGGCCCATGTGGGTAATCTGGATCATGATCTTGGCGCCATGCTTGTGCATGGCGTCAGCCAGGTTCTGGAAGTGCGGGATGATACGGTCGGTGGACAGGTTGACCGACGCCCACCATTCCTGCGGGCTGTCGATGGCAACAACGGACGACCCGCCGCAGATCGCCAGGCCGATGCCGCCCTTGGCCTTCTCTTCGTAGTACTTCACATAGCGGTCGGTGGTCATGCCGCCGTCAGTGGCGTAAACCTCGGCGTGCGCGGTGCTGAGCACGCGGTTGCGGATGGTCAGTTTGCCGATCTGGATCGGCTGGAACATTGCTTCGAATGCCATGACGCTATCTCCGGCTTACAACGGCTTTGTAACGAACAGGCCATCTTCGTGGCCTTCTTCCGACCCGCCGTAGACCTGTTCGGCCACGGTGCGGATCGAGCTGCCGCGGGCAGCGAGAATCTGGTCCATTGCGCCGGCGAACCAGCCGGTGAACATGTAGTCGACCTTGCGGCCACACTTGCCGTACACGTACACGAACGCCGAGTGCTTGAGCTTGACGCTGCAGGTGCCTTTGTCCAGGTCGATGTCCTGGATCTCGAACAGGCCCCAGCCACGCTGGCTCAGGCGCTTCATGTAGTGCTCGAACACCGCTACGCCTTCAAGGCCATGGCACTCGGCTTCTTTTTCACACCAGTGCCAGGCGGACTTGTAGCCGGCCTTGTAGAGGATCTCGGCATAGGCGTCGGCGCCCAGCACTTCCTCGATGCCCATGTGGTTGTTGACGAAGAAGTGGCGCGGCACGTACAGCATCGGCAAGGCGTCGCTGGTCCAGACACCGGTTTCGCTGTCGACTTCGATTGGCAATTGCGGGGCGATCTTGGCCATGGAAACTCAACTCCATAAAATTTTTATGTGGGTGCCCCGGCGTTGCTGGCAGGGGCTTTCAGGCTTGGAGAGCGGCTTACTCGCCCCAGACGTCCTTGAGGACGTTGACCCAGTTCTCGCCCATGATCTTGCGCACCACACGCTCGGAATGGCCGCGCTTGAGCAAGGTTTCGGTGAGGTTGGGGAATTCGCCCACGGTGCGGATGCCCAGCGGGTTGATGATCTTGCCGAAGTTGGTGAGGCGGCGGGCGTAGCCCTTGTCGTGGGTCAGGTACTCGAAGAAGTCCTGGCCGTGGCCCTGGGTGAAGTCGGTACCGATACCGATGGCGTCTTCACCGACAATGTTCATGGTGTACTCAATGGCTTCGGCGTAGTCGTCGATGGTGGAGTCGATGCCTTTGGCCAGGAACGGCGCGAACATGGTCACGCCGACGAAGCCGCCGTGGTCGGCGATGAACTTCAGCTCTTCATCCGACTTGTTGCGCGGGTGCTCTTTCAGGCCCGATGGCAGGCAGTGCGAGTAGCACACCGGCTTTTTCGATTCGAGGATGACCTCTTCGGAAGTCTTGGAGCCGACGTGGGACAGGTCGCACATGATGCCGACGCGGTTCATTTCCGCGACGATCTCGCGGCCGAAGCCCGACAGCCCGCCGTCACGCTCGTAGCAGCCGGTGCCCACCAGGTTCTGGGTGTTGTAGCACATCTGCACGATGCCTACGCCCAGCTGCTTGAACACGTCAACGTAAGCGATCTGGTCTTCGAACGCATGGGCGTTCTGGAAGCCGAACAGGATGCCAGTCTTGCCCAGCTCCTTGGCCTTGCGGATGTCGGCGGTGGTGCGCACCGGCATTACCAGGTCGCTGTTGTCACGGATCAGCTTCTGGCTGGAGGCAATGTTGTCGACGGTAGCCTTGAACCCTTCCCAGACCGACACCGTGCAGTTGGCCGCAGTCAGCCCGCCTTTGCGCATGTCCTCGAACAGCTCGCGGTTCCATTTGGCAATGATCAGGCCGTCGATGACGATGCTGTCGGCGTGAAGTTCGGCTGGGCTCATCAGGCTGTCCCCTTTTATTGAATGGTTGGCGCCAAACCTTGTGCCGGCGCTTTGGGGCCAGCATATGCCTGTGCCCAAAGGCGCCCCGATGCAAAAACGACAGGGGGTTTGCCGAAAGCGTCAATGCGCGACAACACGCCCTCTGGCACGCCGTCTGGCGATGAGAGACAGTCTCGATAACGACCTTTCTGGCGGCTTTATGAACATTTGGACAGGTGGCTACCACAGCGCCGTCGTCTGAGCGAGAATCCTGCGATTCGTCAGCCTGTTGAGGAGAAAAGGGATGAAATCATTGGCATGGCTGGTATTGCTGGCCGTCGTATCGGGCGCCCACGCCGGGGAGGAAGAAAGCACCCCGTGCGACAACGTCGAGACCGACCAGCAGACCTACGCCTGCGCGGCGTTCAACAAGCAGACGGCAGAGCGGGAGCTGAAGTCGGCTTACGATGACTTGATCCAGCGCATTCGCGATCAATATGCCGACGAAGGCGACCAGGCCACTGCCCTGATCGGGCGCATGGACGCGGCAGAGAAGCTGTGGATGCAACTGCGCGATGCTGATTGCAAGGTCGAGACCTATGCCGAAAAGGCGGGGAGCAAGGCATTCCAGGCGGCCTGGGATACCTGCGTGGCCCAGCGCAGTGATGACCGGTCGGAGTATTTGCAGTCCATTGGCCAGCAGTAAACCTGCACCGGCCTCTTCGCGGGACAAGCCCGCTCCCACAGGATCACCTCAGCCACTGAGGACTGCCATGGTCCTGTGGCCCAGGATTCAACAGAGCCTGAGAGATGTGGGGTCCCTGTGGGAGCGGGCTTGTCCCGCGAAGAGGCCAGCACTGACAAACATCAAACCGCCCTGGCCAACCTGTCCTCCCGCGGGCAACGATGATACCGGGCCCTATAACAGCGGGTAAAATACGAAGCCGACTCAAACCCACACGCCACGCCCACCTCCAGCACACTCATGTCGGTCTGGCGCAACAACTGCCTGGCCTTATCCAGCCGCAGTCGCAAATAGAAACCACTGGGCGTGTCGTCCAGGTGCACACGAAACAGCCGTTCCAGCTGCCGCCGGGTCACCTGCACCGCTTCTGCCAGCACCTGGGTATTGAGCGGCTGCTCGGTATTGCGCTCCATTTCGCCAATCACCTTCACCAGCTTCTTGTTGCTGATGCCATAGCGGCTGGCGATCTGCATGCGCTGATGGTCTTGTCGCTGGCGGATACGCCCAAGCACGAATTGCTCCGACACCTGCACCGCCAACTCGCTGCCATGGGCCTGTGCAATAAGGTCGAGCATCAGGTCGATCGACGCCGTGCCGCCAGCGCAGGTGATGCGCCGTCGGTCGATCTCGAACAGCTCCTGGGTCGCCTGCAGGCCCGGGTAGTTCTCCTTGAACGCCTCCAGCGCCTCCCAGTGCACGGTGGCGCGGTGGCCGTCGAGCAGGCCGGACTCGGCCAGTACAACGGCGCCGGTATCGATACCGCCCAGGATCACCCCGTCGTGGTCCAGGCGGCGTAGCGCCTGCTGCAGGCCCGGCCCGTAACAGGCCAGGGGATCGAAACCGGCCACGATCAGCAAAATGCCCGCAGACTCGCCCGCGGCCAACGCCGCATCGGCGTTCACCGACATGCCGTTGCTGGCCTGCACCGCCCCGCCATCCAGGCTCAGCACCTGCCAGCGGTACGACGGGCCCTTGAACCGGTTGGCTACCCGCAGCGGCTCCAGGGCACTGATGAAGCCCATGGCCGAGAACCCGGGCAACAGCAGAAAATGAATGGTTTGCAGCATTGCATGCTCCACGGCAAAGGTGGTCGCCTCCGTGCAAGTGTTGGTCGCCAGGGTGCGATTTTTCACCCTGCCAGCAGCGTAGCGTGTTCACACGGTCCAGAGAGACCGAACCCCATAACAATATGCACTGCCGATGGAGAGCCACCATGCACAGCTTGATCCGCCGCAGCCTGTTGACCCTTGCCCTGAGTAGCATCGCCACTTCCCCGCTTTACGCCGCAGAGCCTGCGGCCTGCAAGAACGTGCGCCTGGGCGTGGTCAACTGGACCGACGTCATCGCCACCAGCGCCATGGCCCAGGTGCTGCTCGATGGCCTGGGCTACCAGACCAAACAGACCAGCGCTTCGCAGCAGATCATTTTCGCCGGCATCCGCGACAAGCGCCTGGACATGTTCCTGGGTTACTGGAACCCGATCATGACCCAGACCATCACACCGTTCATCGATGCCCAGCAGGTAAAGGTGCTGGAAAAGCCCAGCCTGGAAGATGCGCGGGCGACCCTGGCAGTGCCGAAGTACCTGTATGACAAAGGCCTGAAGACCTTCGCCGACATTCACAAGTTCGAGAAAGAGCTGGGCGGCAAGATCTATGGCATCGAGCCAGGCTCGGGCGCCAACACCCAGATCAAGGCCATGATCACCAAGAACCAGTTCGGCCTGGGCAAGTTCCAGCTGGTCGAGTCCAGCGAGGCCGGCATGCTCGCTGCCGTCGACCGCGCCGTGCGCCGCAAGGAGGCCGTGGTGTTCTTCGGCTGGGCGCCGCACCCGATGAACGTGAACATCGACATGGCCTACCTGGGCGAGAGCCAGGATGCCTTGGGCCCTGACGAAGGCCGCGCCACGGTATGGACGGTAACTGCGCCGGACTACGCCGAACGCTGCCCCAACGCCCACCGCCTGCTGGCCAACCTGAACTTCAGCGCCGAGGACGAGAGCCGCATGATGCAGCCGCTGCTCGACCACAAGGACGCACTGGAATCGGCCCGCCAGTGGCTCAACGACCACCCCGACGACAAGGCCCGCTGGCTCGAAGGGGTCACCACCTTCGACGGCAAGCCTGCGGCCGAGAACCTCAAGCTCACCGCCAACTGATCCGGCCTCTTCGCGGGGCAAGCCCGATCCCACAGGTACAGCGTAAAACACAGGATCTCGCTGATCCTGTGGGAGCGGGCTCGCCCCGCGAAAGGGCCATCACAGACACTACAAGGAACCGCCATGAACCACGACGTCATCATCACCTGCGCCCTCACCGGCGCCGGTGACACCGCCTCGAAAAGCCACTTGGTCCCGGTCACCCCCAAGCAGATCGCCGAATCCGCCGTCGAAGCCGCCAAAGCCGGCGCCACCGTGGTCCACTGCCACGTCCGCGACCCGCAAACCGGCCGTTTCAGCCGCGACGTAAACCTTTACCGCGAAGTCATGGAACGCATCCGCGAAGCCGATGTGGACATCATCGTCAACCTCACCGCCGGCATGGGTGGCGACCTGGAAATCGGCCCAGGCGAAACGCCCCTGGAGTTCGGCCCGGGCACCGACCTGATCGGCCCGCTGGAGCGCCTGGCCCATGTCGAGGCCCTGTTGCCGGAAATCTGCACCCTCGACTGCGGCACCCTCAACTTCGGTGACGGCAATTCGATCTACGTCTCCACCCCGGCGCAACTGCGCGCCGGCGCCAAACGCATCACCGAACTGGGCGTGAAAGCTGAACTGGAAATTTTCGACACCGGCCACCTGTGGTTCGCCAAGCAGATGATCAAGGAAGGGCTGCTCGAAGACCCGCTGTTCCAGCTGTGCCTGGGCATTCCCTGGGGCGCACCGGCCGACACCACCACCATGAAGGCGATGGTCGACAACCTGCCCGCCAATGTCACCTGGGCCGGCTTCGGCATCGGACGCATGCAGATGCCGATGGCCGCGCAAGCTGTGTTACTCGGCGGCAATGTGCGGGTAGGCCTGGAAGACAACCTGTACCTGGACCGCGGCGTGCTGGCCAGTAACGGCCAGTTGGTCGAGCGGGCGGTGGAGATCATTTCCCGCCTCGGTGCCCGCGTGCTGACCCCGGCCGAAGGCCGGGAAAAGATGAACCTCAAACGCCGCTGATCACTTCAGGAGACTGATATGCCCTTCATCACCGAGATCAAGACCTTCGCCGCGCTGGGTAGCGGCGTAATCGGCAGCGGCTGGGTTGCCCGCGCCCTTGCCCACGGCCTGGACGTGGTCGCCTGGGACCCGGCGCCCGGTGCCGAGCAAACACTGCGCAAGCGCATCGCCAACGCGTGGCCGGCGCTTGAAAAACAGGGCCTGGCCCAAGGTGCATCACAGGGTCGGCTGAAAGTCGTCAGCACCCTCGAAGAATGCGTACGCGACGCCGATTTCATCCAGGAAAGCGCACCCGAGCGGCTGGACCTCAAGCTCGACCTGCACGCAAAAATCAGCGCCGCCGCCAAGCCCGAGGCCATCATCGGTTCCAGCACTTCAGGCCTGCTGCCCAGCGAGTTCTACGAGTCGGCTACCCACCCCGAACGCTGCGTGGTCGGCCACCCGTTCAACCCGGTTTACCTGCTACCGTTGGTCGAAATCGTCGGCGGCAAGCGTACCGCGCCTGAAGCCATTGAGGCGGCAAAGACCATCTACACCGCGCTGGGCATGCGCCCGTTGCATGTACGCAAGGAAGTGCCCGGTTTCATTGCCGACCGCCTGCTCGAAGCGCTGTGGCGCGAGGCGCTGCACCTGGTCAACGACGGCGTGGCGACCACCGGTGAGATCGACGATGCCATCCGCTTTGGCGCAGGCCTGCGATGGTCGTTCATGGGCACTTTCCTCACCTACACCCTGGCCGGTGGCGATGCCGGCATGCGCCACTTCATGTCGCAGTTCGGCCCGGCCCTCAAGCTGCCCTGGACGTACCTGCCGGCACCAGAGCTGACCGACAAGCTGATCGACGATGTGGTGGACGGCACCTCGGAGCAACTGGGCGAGCGCAGCATCGCCGCGCTGGAGCGCTATCGTGATGACACCCTGCTGGCGGTGCTGGAGGCTGTGAAGACCAGCAAGGCCACACACGGCATGGCCTTTGGCGATTGAGGAGTAAGCAATGCCCGCACTTGTGACCTACCGCACCCCAGTCCAGGAGGACTGGGTCGATTACAACGGGCATCTGCGCGATGCCTTCTACCTGCTGATTTTCAGCTACGCCACCGATGCGCTGATGGAGCGCATCGGCCTGGACGCCGACAGCCGTGGGCAAAGCGGAAATTCCCTGTTTACCCTGGAGGCGCACATCAACTACCTGCATGAGGTGAAGCTGGGGGCCGAGGTGTGGGTGCAGACGCAGATCATCGGGTTCGACCGCAAGCGCCTGCACGTCTACCACAGCCTGCACCGGGCCGGGTTCGACGAGGTGCTGGCTGCAAGTGAGCAGATGCTGTTGCATGTAGACCTGGCGGGGCCGAAGTCAGCACCTTTTAGTGAACAGAGTGCGCAATTGCTGCAAAACCTGGCAGATAGCCAGCGCGACTTGCCTGCCGCGCAATTCATCGGCCGCGTCCTGCAATTACCCCACTGAGCGCTCAAAAAAATAACCCCGGAAAGCCGTGAGCATCCGGGGTCAAGAGCGAGCAACATCCACTGTGCATGAGTGAGGGTGACCAAACCCTCGTGGACCGTGAATGACTGCAGTCTGCTGGCTTCCCGGAAGCGGCAATTAGCCGGGAACGACCTGTTCTTAGCCAAACCAGCCATTGCGACATTCAGCCCTTGCGGGCCTGTCGCTGCAGACACAGAATCGGTCGTAAATCACAGCAGCACTCTCTTCGCGATAAAAGGGACAACAGCCATGATGCATGCGGATTTGATTGATCAGGACGACCTGGCAGGCCACCTGCGCGCGCGCGGTTTCGACATCCCCGCCGGGGCCACTGCCGAGCAGGCCTGCGAGGCGGTGGTATGCGGGCTGACCGAGCCCAATGCGCGGGCACTGAAAGGGATGGTCGAGCAGATGTATACCGGCAGCGCGACGATTTTGCCGGCAGTGCGCCAGGCGATCGACAAGCAGTTGTTGCCGGCGTTGGCGGCGTTCAACAAACGCGCGTAACTCATTCATCCAGGACCGGCCCCTTCGCGGAACAAGCCCGCTCCCACAGGCTCAACGCCGGTTCACACTCAGCGGATGGCCTGTGGGAGCAGGCCACCGCTGGTTCAGCTTCAGCGGTCGACTCGTGGGGGCGGGCTTGCCCCGCATAAGAGTCGACTCGATATCAGAGCCTTACACTGGCAAAGGTCGACTCGTTGCGCGCCTGGCTCAGGGCCGCCATTGGTCCACTGTGCGGCGACAGGGTCATGGCCTGCGGAATCGGCATCATGGCCACCTGCTGCGCAGTGTTGGACCCCACGCGCTCGTCACGCGGCGGAATGCCGAAGTACTCGCGGTAGCACTTGGAGAAGTGCGGTGTGGACACAAAGCCGCACACCGACGCCACTTCGATGATCGACATCGGCGTCTGCTTGAGCAACTGCCGCGCACGAATCAGGCGCAGTTTCAGGTAGTAACGCGATGGCGAGCAGTGCAGGTACTTCTGGAACAGCCGCTCAAGCTGGCGACGCGACACCGACACGTACACCGCCAGTTCGTCGAGGTCGATCGGCTCTTCGAGGTTGGCCTCCATCAGCGCCACGATTTCCTGCAGCTTTGGCTGGTTGGTACCCAGCATGTGCTTGAGCGGCACGCGTTGGTGGTCCTGCTCGTTGCGGATGCGCTCGTACACGAACATCTCGGAAATGGCCGCCGACAGCTCGCGGCCATGGTCGCGGCTGATCAGGTGCAACATCATGTCCAGCGGTGCAGTGCCGCCAGAGCTGGTGAAGCGATTGCGGTCGAGGGTGAACAGCCGGGTGCTCATGTTCACCCGCGGGTAGGCCTCCTGCATGGCCGCCAGACACTCCCAGTGCACACTGCAATCGAAACCGTCGAGCAGCCCGGCACAGGCCAGGGCCCAGCTGCCAGTGCACACCGCGCCCAGGCGGCGCGACTGGCGGGCCTGGGCTTGCAGCCAGGTGACATGCTCACGGGTAACGGTGCGCTGGATACCTACCCCACCGCAGACGATCACGGTATCGATGGGCGGCGCGCTGTGCATGGCGGCATCCGGGGTGATCTGCAGGCCGTCGCTGGCCCAGACCTGGCCGCCGTCGACCGTCAGGGTGTGCCAGCGATACAGCTCGCGGCCGGACAGCTGGTTGGCCATACGCAGCGGCTCGACAGCCGATGCCAGGGAAATCAGGGTGAAATTGTCCAGTAGAAGAAACCCGATGGACTGGGGTGCTGTGCGGTTCTGGGTTGGGGTCCCGGAGGTGTACGACGTCATCGCGATTTCTCCTCACACAAATGCAGGGTGTGCCTCAGGCGGACACTGATTTCTTGTTATGACCCCTCGGTCATTTTCCGGGGGCATGTTTGCCAATATCAACGCAAAGGCCGTGCCTGAAATTGAACGGCTATCCAAAAAAACCTGAAAACGACACCTTCATCAGGCAAATCAGGGGCTTCGGCCGAGTTGGCAGACAGTCGCAAAACAGGCGTGCTAGGCGCCGTGCGTGTAACGGCTGAGCAATTCGGTGACACGTGCACTGCAAGTTGCCCAGAAACGACACTCTTGAGTGTCACCGACAATGCCCACACTGATAGCGACACCCGACGATCGGTAG
>NZ_JBNRIK010000008.1:35344-45413 GCF_053557975.1 Pseudomonas sp. XP2 | reverse complement strand
CCCGCGAAGGGGCCAGCAAACCTGGTAGTGATCAGCACTCGATAACGCTGACCGCCAGGCCACCGCGCGAGGTCTCTTTGTACTTGTCGTGCATGTCGGCCCCGGTGTCACGCATGGTACGGATCACCTGATCGAGGGAGATGAAGTGTTCGCCGTCACCGCGCAGCGCCATTTGCACCGCGTTGATGGCTTTTACCGCAGCAATCGCGTTGCGCTCGATGCACGGCACCTGCACCAAACCGCCGACCGGGTCGCAAGTCAGGCCGAGGTTGTGTTCCAAGGCGATTTCGGCCGCGTTCTCCAACTGTGGCGGGGTAGCGCCCAGCACTTCAGCAAGCCCTGCCGCCGCCATGGCGCAGGCTGAGCCGACTTCACCCTGGCAGCCCACTTCGGCACCGGAAATCGACGCGTTCTTCTTGCACAGGATGCCAACGGCAGCCGCAGCCAGGAAGTAATCGACAACGCTGCACTCGTTCACCTCATCGCTAAAGCGCATGTAGTAGTGCAGCACTGCCGGGATGATGCCAGCCGCGCCATTGGTAGGCGCGGTAACCATGCGGCCACCGGCGGCGTTCTCTTCGTTGACTGCCAGGGCGAACAGGTTGACCCACTCCATGGCACTCATCGTCGAGCCGATCACGTTGGGCTTGCCGATCTCCTGCAGGCTGCGGTGCAGCTTGGCGGCACGGCGGCGCACGTTCAGCCCGCCGGGCAGCGTACCCTCGGCTTTAAGCCCATTGTTGACGCATTCCTGCATGGCTTCCCAGAGCTTGTGCAGGCCGGCGCGGATCTCTTCCTCGCTGCGCCAGACCTTCTCGTTGGCCATCATCAATTGCGACACGCTGAGGTCGTTTTGCTTGCACAGGCGCAGCAGTTCGGCAGCGCTGTTGAAATCGTACGGCAACACCGTCTGGTCGGCATCCAGCACACCGCTGGCGGCCTGGGCGGCATCGACCACAAAGCCGCCCCCCACCGAGTAGTAAGTGTCGCGGTGCAACTCGCCCTGCTCGCCTTCGGCAACCAGGGTCATGGCGTTGGGGTGGTACGGCAGGTTTTCGTCCAGCAGCAGCATGTCGCGGGCCCAGATGAACTCGATGGGCAGGCGGCTATCCAGCTGCAGGGTGTTGGTTTCGCGCAGGTCGGCGATGCGCGGGACGATGCAGGTGGGATCAATGGCGTCAGGCCACTCGCCCATCAGGCCCATGATGGTGGCGTTGTCGGTGCCGTGACCGATGCCGGTGGCCGACAGCGAGCCATACAGGCGCACTTCGATACGTTTTACACGGTCCAGCTCGCCGCGTTCGCGCAGGCCCTGAACGAACAGGGCGCCAGCACGCATGGGGCCGACGGTGTGGGAGCTGGAGGGCCCGACACCGATCTTGAACAGGTCGAACACGCTGATGGCCATTGTCGAATCACCTCTTGCTGGGCTTGTCTCTGCGCGCCATGCGCAGGGCGGGGTAGCTGCTAGGCTCAAACAGCGGGCCGCCTTGAATGCCAGCATCATCGGGCTTTTACCGCACCCCTCGCCGTCTGCAACCGACGTACTTTTGTCCAGCCGCGCCGCGCTGTTTTTGCTCAAGGAGCGGCCCTCACCACGCCGCTTTCCGGCGGCCAGGTGACGCAAAAATGCGGCCGAGGGGGTGGATAAACCTATAAGCGACATCGCCCTTACTGGATACGACCCGTTCCGTACTGGATACGACCCTACCAGTAGGCGATTGCCCGGCGCTGGAGGATTATCGAAAGCGACTCGTAAAGCACGGCCACGCATCCTGCCCTCTGCAGGCCTGGTCGACCGGACCCTCAGAAAGCCCGGCGACCCACGCGAACCCGAAGACAATATCTCAGGAGTCCATCCATGAAAGGTTCACCCTCGCTGTTGCTGGTTGCGTTGCTGTCCACGCCCTTGCTGGCCCAGGCCGCCGAACCCGAGCAGTGTCAGACGGTACGTTTCTCCGACGTCGGCTGGACCGACATCACAGTCACCACCGCGACCACCAGCGTTGTGCTCGAAGCCCTGGGTTACAAAACCCACACCACCATGATCTCGGTACCGGTGACCTACAAGTCGCTGGCCACCGGCAAGGACCTGGACGTGTTTCTCGGCAACTGGATGCCGACCATGGAGAACGACATCAAGCAGTACCGCGACGCCGGCACCGTGGAAACGGTGCGCGCCAACCTGGAAAACGCCAAGTACACCTTGGCCGTGCCCCAGGCGCTGTACGACAAGGGCCTGAAAGATTTCGCCGACATTCCCAAGTTCAAGAAGGAACTGGACAGCAAGATCTACGGCATCGAGCCCGGCAACGATGGCAACCGCACCATCCAGAGCATGATCGACAAGAACGCCTTCGGCCTGAAAGACGCCGGTTTCAAGATTGTGCAATCGAGCGAGGCCGGCATGCTGTCGCAGGTCGACCGCGCGCAGAAACGCGGCGAGGCGCTGGTATTCCTGGGCTGGGAACCGCACCCGATGAACACCCGTTTCAAGATGCAGTACCTCACCGGCGGGGACGACTTCTTCGGCCCCGATTTCGGCAAGGCAACCGTATTGACCAATACCCGCAAAGGCTACACGCAGGAATGCAGCAACGTTGGCCAACTGCTCAAGAACCTGTCGTTCGAGCTCAAGGATGAAAGCACCATGATGGGCTATGTCCTGGACGACAAGATGAAACCCGAAGCAGCCGCCAAGAAGTGGCTTAAAGACAACCCCGGCAAGCTGGACACCTGGCTTGCCGGCGTTACCACTGTTGATGGCAAACCCGGCCTTGAGGCGGCCAAGGCCAAGCTCGCGCAATAACGAACCACGCAGTAGCGCTACCTCGGGGCAGGACCGTGCCTGCCCCGGGTTGATTTCAATCTATGCAGGTGGAAGCTCGCTATCATGCTTATCGATCAGAAAATACCCCTGGGCCAGTACATCGCGTCGTTCGTCGAGTGGCTGACCCAGAACGGCGCGAATTACTTCGACGCCATCGCGCAAGGCCTGGAATTCATGATCCATGGGGTCACCAGTGCCCTGACCTGGTTCAACCCGTTCGTCCTCATCGCCCTGTTCGCCGGCCTGGCGCACCTGATCCAGCGCAAGTGGGGGCTGACCGCGTTCGTTGCCCTTTCATTCCTGCTGATCTTCAACCTGGGTTACTGGCAGGAAACCATGGAAACCCTGGCGCAGGTGACCTTCGCCACGGTGGTATGTGTGGTGATCGGCGTGCCGCTGGGCATCCTTGCCGCCCACAAACCGATGTTCTACACCGCCATGCGCCCGGTGCTCGACCTGATGCAGACGGTGCCCACCTTCGTCTACCTGATCCCTACCCTGACCCTGTTCGGCCTGGGTGTGGTACCGGGGCTGATCTCTACCGTGGTGTTCGCCATCGCAGCGCCAATCCGCCTCACCTACCTGGGCATCTGTGACGTCCCGCAAGAGCTGATGGACGCCGGCAAGGCGTTTGGCTGCTCGCGGCGCCAACTGCTCACCCGTATCGAACTGCCGCATGCGATGCCAAGCATCGCCGCCGGCGTCACCCAGTGCATCATGCTGTCGTTGTCGATGGTGGTGATCGCCGCCCTGGTGGGCGCCGACGGCCTGGGCAAACCTGTGGTCAACGCACTGAACACCGCTGATATCTCCCTGGGCTTCGAAGCGGGCCTAGCGATCGTGCTGCTGGCAATCATGCTCGACCGTATCTGCAAGCAACCGGAACTGCCGGTAAGGGGTGAGGCATGAGCATCATTCGTTTCGAAGACGTCGACGTCATTTTCTCCAACAAGCCGCGTGAGGCACTGTCGCTGCTGGACCAGGGCAAGACCCGCGAACAGATCCTCAAGCAGACCGGCCTGGTGGTCGGCGTCGAAAAGGCCAACCTTGATATCAACAAGGGCGAGATCTGCGTGCTGATGGGCTTGTCCGGCTCGGGCAAATCGAGCCTGCTGCGCTGCATCAACGGCCTCAACACCGTCAGCCGCGGCAAGCTGTTTGTCGAGCACGAAGGCAAGCACATCGACATTGCCCACTGCAGCCCGGCCGAGCTGAAAATGATGCGCACCAAGCGCATTGCCATGGTGTTCCAGAAGTTCGCCCTGATGCCCTGGCTGACGGTGCGCGAGAACATCAGCTTTGGCCTGGAAATGCAGGGCCGCCCTGAAAAGGAACGGCGCAAGCTGGTCGACGAGAAGCTTGAGCTGGTGGGCCTGACCCAGTGGCGCAACAAAAAGCCGGACGAGCTGTCTGGCGGCATGCAGCAACGCGTGGGCCTGGCCCGGGCGCTGGCGATGGATGCCGACATCCTGCTGATGGACGAACCGTTCTCGGCCCTCGACCCGCTGATCCGCCAGGGCCTGCAAGACGAACTGCTGGGCCTGCAGGCCAAGCTCAGCAAGACCATCGTGTTCGTCAGCCACGACCTGGACGAGGCACTGAAGCTGGGTACCCGCATTGCAATCATGAAGGACGGGCGGATCATCCAGTACAGCAAGCCAGAGGAGATCGTGCTCAACCCGGCCGACGAGTACGTGCGTACCTTCGTCGCCCACACCAACCCGCTGAACGTGCTGTGCGGCCGCAGCCTGATGCGTAGCCTGGACAACTGCAAGCGGGTCAATGGCTCGGTATGCCTGGACCCAGGTATCGATTCATGGCTGGACCTGGGCGAAGGTGGCGCGCTCAAGCGTGCACGCCAGGGCCAGAACGGGCTGGACATGCAGAACTGGGCACCAGGGCAGGATGTGGAGCTGCTGCAGCGCAGGCCGACCGTGGTGCACGCCGACATCGGCATGCGCGAGGCGCTACAGATTCGTTATCAGACCGGCAACAAGCTGGTGCTGCAGGATAACGACAGGGTGGTGGGGATTCTTGGGGATACCGAGCTGTATCACGCGTTGCTCGGCAAGAACCACGGTTGAGGCAATTGGGGCCGCGTTGCGGCCCTTCGCGGGCACGCCCGCTCCCACAGGGTTGGAGAGACCCCGGTGGGAGCGGGCGTGCCCGCGAAGGGCTGCAAAGCAGCCCCAATCAATGGATCAGCGAACGACGATCCCGCGCGAAGCCATGTAGGCCTTGGCCTCCGGCACCGTGTACTCGCCAAAGTGGAAGATACTGGCCGCCAGCACCGCGCTGGCATGCCCTTCCAGAATGCCGTCAGCCAGGTGCTGCAGGTTACCCACACCACCCGAAGCAATGACCGGAATGCCCAGCGCATCACTGATGGCGCGGGTAACACCCAGGTCGAAGCCGTTCTTCATCCCGTCCTGGTCCATGCTGGTCAGCAGGATCTCGCCTGCACCCAGGCCTTCCATCTTCTTCGCCCATTCGACCGCATCCAGCCCGGTCGGCTTGCGCCCACCGTGGGTGAAGATTTCCCAGCGCGGCGTTTCACCTGGCCCGGACACCTTCTTGGCATCGATGGCGACAACGATGCACTGCGAACCGAAACGGTCCGCTGCCTCGCCCACAAACTCCGGGTTGAACACCGCAGCCGTGTTGATCGAAACCTTGTCGGCACCAGCATTGAGCAGGTTGCGGATGTCCTGCACGGTACGCACGCCACCGCCCACGGTCAGCGGGATGAACACCTGGCTGGCCATGCGCTCGACGGTATGCAAAGTGGTATCGCGGCCATCGACGCTGGCGGTGATGTCGAGGAAGGTGATTTCGTCGGCACCCTGCTCGTTGTAGCGACGGGCAATTTCCACCGGGTCGCCGGCATCACGGATGTTCTCGAACTTGACGCCCTTGACCACCCGGCCGTTGTCCACGTCCAGGCAAGGGATGATGCGCTTGGCCAGTGCCATGGTTCAGTCCTCAGCCTTGGTAGTTGTCGCAGAAGGCCTGGGCCTCGGCGACATCGAGGGTGCCTTCGTAGATGGCACGGCCGGTGATGGCGCCGATGATGCCGGGTGCCTTGGCGTCCAGCAGGGCCTTGATGTCGCCCAGGTTGTGGATGCCGCCCGAGGCGATCACCGGAATACGGGTGGCTTCAGCCAGTGCCTTGGTGAAAGGCACGTTGCAGCCCTGCATCATGCCGTCCTTGGCGATGTCGGTGTAGACGATCGCCGAGACGCCATCGGCCTCGAAACGCTTGGCCAGGTCGATGACCTGCACGGTGCTGACTTCGGCCCAGCCGTCGGTGGCGACGAAGCCGTCCTTGGCATCCAGGCCAACGATGACCTTGCCTGGGAAGGCCTTGCACGCTTCGGCCACGAACTCCGGCTGCTTCACCGCCTTGGTGCCGATGATCACGTAGCTGACGCCAGCCTTGACGTAGTGCTCGATGGTTTCCAGCGAGCGGATGCCACCGCCGATCTGGATCGGCAGGGTTGGGTAGCGCTTGGCGATGGCAGTCACCACTTCGCCGTTGACTGGCTGGCCTTCGAAGGCGCCATTGAGGTCGACCAGGTGCAGGCGGCGGCAGCCACCCTCGACCCACTTGGCGGCCATGCTCACCGGGTCGTCGGAAAAGACCGTGGAGTCTTCCATGCGGCCTTGGCGCAGGCGCACGCAGGCACCGTCCTTCAGATCGATAGCGGGGATAATCAGCATCTTGGGAACCTGTCTGTTCTTAGGGTTTCAGGGCTTTTCGAGCGCCCACAGATCGCTTTCGATGCTTTCGAACCGCTCCTTGAGGTGCAGTTGAACATCGGCAATCGCCCTGTTGTAGTAAAGGGGTGCAATTTCTTTGCTGAACAGCTCAAGCACCTCGGCCACCTCGAACGACCCCAGCTCCAGCTCGAAACGGTCTTCGAGAAAGCGCTTGAGCGTGTCGAGCGCATCGCGCTCCTGCTCGGGGGCCAACGTCATGACCGGGGCCTTGGCTTTCGACCTGCTCATTTACCAGCGCCCGTCCCAGGCGACGAAGTTCTGCAGCAACTGCAGGCCATGGGTATGGCTCTTCTCCGGGTGGAACTGCACGGCAAAGCGCGAGCCATCAGCCAGCGCAGCGGCGAAGTCAACACCGTAGTGGCCGCGGCCGACAACCTGACCCGGCTTGCCGGCATTGATGTAGTAGCTGTGTACGAAATAGAAACGTGCGCGATCAGGGATGTCGTGCCACAGCGGGTGGTCGATGGTCTGGCTGACTTCGTTCCAGCCCATGTGCGGCACCTTCAGGTGCTCACCGTCTTCTTGCAGGTCTTTGCCGAAGAAGCGCACCTGGCCGGGGAACAGGCCAATGCAGTCGACGCCGGTGTTTTCCTCGCTGTGTTCGAGCAGCGCCTGCATGCCTACGCAGATGCCGAGGAACGGGCGGTCCTGGCTGACTTCGCGCACCAGGCTATCGAAGCCCAGGCGACGGATTTCGGCCATGCAGTCGCGAATCGCGCCCACACCCGGGAACACCACACGGTCGGCCTCGCGAATGACCGCGGCATCACTGGTGACCAGCACTTTACCGGCACCTACGTGCTCAAGCGCCTTGGCTACCGAGTGCAGGTTGCCCATGCCATAGTCGATTACGGCTACCGTCTGCATTTACAGGCACCCTTTGGTCGACGGCATCTGCCCGGCCATGCGCTCATCGAGGGTGACAGCCATGCGCAGCGCGCGGCCGAATGCCTTGAACACCGTTTCGATCTGGTGGTGGGTGTTGTGGCCACGCAGGTTGTCGATGTGCAGGGTTACCAGCGCGTGGTTGACGAAGCCTTGGAAGAACTCCTGGAACAGGTCGACATCAAAGCCGCCAACGCTGGCACGGGTATACGGCACATGCATCTGCAGGCCTGGGCGGCCGGAGAAGTCGATGACCACGCGCGACAGCGCTTCGTCCAGCGGCACGTAGGCGTGCCCGTAACGGAAGATACCCTTCTTGTCACCGATGGCCTGGGCAAATGCCATGCCCAGGGTAATACCGACGTCCTCGACGGTATGGTGATCGTCGATATGCAGGTCACCCTTGCACTCGATATCCAGATCGATCAGCCCATGGCGGGCGATCTGGTCCAGCATGTGTTCAAGGAAAGGCACACCGATATCGAATCGGGCCTTGCCGCTGCCATCGAGGTTGATCGAGCACTTGACCTGGGTTTCCAGGGTATTGCGCTCGACGGAAGCCTTACGTTCGACCATCACCAGCTCCGCAAAATCATTGGGCGAAAAGGGCTCCATTATAGGCCCAGAACGCGCCAGCTTGAAACGCGGATGACATATGGCAAAGCAAGCAATTACGGGGGCGGGATGCCGCTACAGGTCTATACAACCGGGTAATCGCGGCATGCGCTCTCTGTGGGAGCGGCCTTGTGCCGCGAATGGGGCGCAAAGCGCCCCTTGAGCCTGCCCAGCATTACATCAATGGAACAGCACCGCAGTCTTCTGCAAGGTAACCCACACCCCCCAGGCCAGCGGCACGACCACCACCGCCCAGGCCAGCAGCACCAGCGCCAGGCTCCCCGGCGCCGCCTTCCACTCCAGCGACCGCGCCCCATCGGCGCCCTTGTCATGGCTCAGCGCGCGCTCGGCCGCCAGCTCGGCGTCGCTCATAAAGTGCTTGTCGGCCACCGGGCGCACCAGCATGTTGCAGATAAAGCCCAGCACCAGCAGGCCAGCGAGTATGTACAAGGTCATGTCGTAAGCCGCTGCCCGCTCCACCCCCGCGGCCAACTGAGACTCGCGCAGGTAAGTGATCAACACCGGCCCCAGCACGCCCGCCGCAGCCCAGGCAGTCAGCAGGCGGCCATGAATGGCGCCGACCATCTGTGTGCCGAACAGGTCCGCCAGGTACGCGGGCACGGTCGCGAAACCGCCGCCATACATCGACAGGATGATGCAGAACGCCGCCACAAACAGCGCCACGTTACCCAGGTGCCCCATGTTCGGCACCAGGCTGTAAAGGCCAACACCCAAGGCAAAGAAGGCGAAGTAGGTGTTCTTGCGGCCGATGTAGTCGGAGAACGACGCCCAGAAGAACCGCCCGCCAATGTTGAACAGGCTCAGCAGGCCGGTGAAGCCGGCGGCGATCGCGGCAATTTGGGCCAGCTGGGCCGCATTCAGCTGGCTGAAGGTCAGTTCGTTGCCCAATAATTTGCCGGCGAATACTTCCTGCAGCAGGGGCGACGCCATGCCCAGAATGCCGATGCCCGCCGACACGTTCAGGCACAGCACCAGCCAGATCAGTGCGAACTGCGGGGTTTTCCAGGCGACGCTGACGTGTACATGGCGGTCGGTCACCATGGTGTTACCGGCTTTTTTCGCCGGGGCGGTCCAGCCTTCGGGCTTCCAGCCGGTCGGCGGCACGCGGTAAGCCAGCGCGCCGGCAGTCATGAACACGAAGTAGATTGCCGCCATGGCGACGAAGCTTTGCCATACGCCCACTTCGTGCTCGTTGCCAAAATGCCCCATCAGCGCGGTGGCCAGCGGTGCACCCACCATGGCCCCGCCACCGAAGCCCATGATCGCCATGCCGGTGGCCATGCCGCGCTTGTCCGGGAACCACTTGATCAGCGTGGACACAGGGGAGATATAGCCCAGCCCCAGGCCGATACCGCCGATTACGCCGGAGCCCAGCCACATCAGCCACAGTTGGTGGGTTTTTACACCAATGGCCGAGATCAGCATGCCGCCGCACCAGCACAGTGCCGACACCAGGCCGGCCTTGCGCGGCCCGGCGTGCTCCAGCCAACCGCCCAATACTGCCGCCGAGCAACCGAGGAAGACAAAGAACAGGGTGTAGATCCAGCTCAGCATCGAGATCGGCCAGTCGCATTCGGCGCTGAACATCCGGGCCATGAAGCTCATGTCTGCCGCACAGGCAACGGGGGCGGTAATACCAAGGGCTTGCGACAAAGGCAGCCAGAACACCGAAAAGCCGTAGGCCATACCAATGCACAGGTGGATGGCCAGGGCAGCCGGGGGAACCAGCCAGCGGTTGAAGCCCGGGCGGGCGATGATGCGCTCCTTCGACAGGAAGCCTGGCACACTGGCCGAGGCCCCCGCCGCGACGGTACTGGTCATGGATCTGATCCTTCTTATGGTGGGTGCTCGCAAAGCGGCGCAAGATTAGCAGAGCCAAGTGGCGTGAAAGCAATCTGATATCGTGATTTTTTGCTCGGCTGAAACGGTCATGTCCGC
>NZ_JBNRIK010000008.1:23838-35228 GCF_053557975.1 Pseudomonas sp. XP2 | reverse complement strand
CCGGCGATAGGGCCGGTACAGGCGATACATACGGAACTGACAAAATCCTGCCTGTCGAAAGCCGTACCATCTGCTGCAACCGTAGGAAATGGCCTGTATCTCTAGTCGTATAAGCAGGCACAACCACTGCGGCGTTATACTCTGCCGCCTGAATTCACTAACGGACTACAAGGACTCGCCCATGAAAGCGTTCGGCAAAATCCTGGGGCTGGGGCTTCTCGGGTTGCTGCTGATCATCGTGGCGCTGGGCTTCGCCCTGACCCACCTCTTTGATCCCAACGACTACAAAGACGAGATTCGCCAGCTGGCACGGGACAAGGCTCACGTCGAGCTGACCCTCAACGGCGACATCGGCTGGAGCCTGTTCCCGTGGCTGGGCCTGGAGTTGCACGACGCAAGCATCGCCACGCTGGCCAAACCCAAGGAGCCGTTCGCCGACCTGCAGATGCTTGGCCTTTCCGTGCGCGTGCTGCCGTTGCTGCGCCGCGAAGTGCAGATGAGCGACGTGCGCGTCGAAGGCCTGAACCTGACCCTGGCGCGCGACGAGCAGGGCCATGGCAACTGGGAAGACATCGGCAAACCGCTGCCTGCGCAGAACGGTGCAAACGCCGAGGCACCTGCCCAGGCATCTGCCGAGCAGAAGCCTGCGACAGCCGACAGCAACGACCGCGCCGTCAAGCTGGACATCGACAGCCTGACCGTGAACAACGCCCGCGTGCAATACACCGATGCCAAGACCGGCCAGAGCTACAGCGCCGAGAGCATCCAGTTGAGCACTGGCCCGGTTCATGAAGGTGCGAACATTCCACTCAAGGCCAGTGCCTTCATCAGCGCCAGTCAGCCGAACATCAAGGCCCGCACCGAGCTGGCCGGCGAACTGCGCTTCGACCGCAAGCTCAAGCGCTACAACTTCGAAGACATGCGCCTGTCGGGCGAAACCTCGGGTGAGCCAACCGGCGGCAAAACCGTGACCTTCGCCGCCCAGGGCCAGCTGCTGGTCGACCTGGCCGCCAATGTCGCCTCGTGGAGCGGCCTGAAAGTCTCGGCCAACCAGCTGCGCGCCCTGGGCGAGCTGAACGTGCGTGACCTGGACAAGGCCCCACAGCTAAGCGGTGGCCTGTCCATCGCCCAGTTCAACCTGCGCACGTTCCTCGACAGCATTGGCCGCCCACTGCCGGCCACCAACGACCCGGCAGCCTTCGCCAAGCTGGAGCTGGTCACCCGCCTGCAAGGCACAGCAAACAGCCTGGCCCTGGAAGACCTGGCCGTGAAGCTGGACGACAGCACCTTCAGTGGGCGTGTGGCCGTGGAAGACTTCGCCAAGCAGGCCCTGCGCCTGCAGCTCAAGGGCGATACCTTCGACGCTGACCGCTACCTGCCAGCCAAGAGCGAAGAAGCCAAGGGCGCCACTGCCGCGCGCCAGGCCGAGGTCAAGCAGCAAGAAGCCAGCGCCGTGGCCGGTGCCGGCACCACACCGCTGCCCAACGCCCCGACTCAAGTAGCGTGGAGCGACGACAAGCTGCTGCCGGTCGACCGCCTGCGCGCCCTCGACCTGCAAGCCGACCTGGCCTTTGGCTCACTGACCCTGGACAAGCTGCCGATCAAAGACGCCCAGCTCAAGGCCATCGGCCAGGGCGGCCTGCTGACCCTGCAAACCCTGCGTGGCGAGCTGTACAACGGCACCTTCGAAGCCAAAGGCACAGTCGATGTGCGCCCTGCCGTACCGCAACTGGGTGTGAACACCAACATCCAGCGCGTGCCGGTTGAGCACTTCATCAAGGCCGAAGGCAAGGACCAGGTTCCACCGGTCAAAGGCCTGCTGACCCTGACCAGCGACCTGACCGCCACCGGCAACAGCCAAAAAGCCCTGGTCGACACCCTCAACGGCAGTGCCAACTTCACCATCAATGATGGTGTGCTGGTCAACGCCAACCTGGAACAGCAGCTGTGCCAGGCCATCGCCACGCTCAACCGCAAGACCCTGAGCGGCGAGCCACGCGGCAAAGACACCCCGTTCCAGGAACTGCGCGGCAGCCTGGTGGTGCGCAACGGCGTTGCCAGCAACCCGGACCTCAAGGCGCGAATTCCGGGCCTGACCGTCAACGGCCATGGCGACCTCGACCTGCGCGTGCTGGGCATGGACTACAACGTCGGTGTGATTGTCGAAGGCGATCAGCGCGCCATGCCGGACCCGGCCTGCCAGGTCAACGAACGCTACGTGGGCGTTGAAGTGCCCCTGCGCTGCCGTGGCCCGCTGGAGCTAGGCGCCAAGGCCTGCCGCCTGGACCAGGGCGGCATGGGCAAGGTTGCCGCCAAGCTGGCCGGCAACCGCCTCAAAGACAAGATTGATGAAAAGCTCGAAGAGAAACTTGGAGACAAAGTGAGCCCGGAATTAAAAGACGCACTCAAGGGGCTGTTCAAGCGATGAGCCCCGAGCAGTTCTCCAGCGCTGTGCTGGACTGGTACGACGAGCACGGCCGGCACGACCTGCCCTGGCAACAGGGCATCACCCCGTACCGGGTGTGGGTGTCGGAAATCATGCTGCAGCAGACCCAGGTCAGCACCGTGCTCAACTACTTCGACCGGTTCATGCAGGCCCTGCCGACCGTGCAGGCCCTGGCCGAAGCGCCGGAGGACGAAGTGCTGCACCTGTGGACGGGGCTGGGCTACTACACCCGCGCACGCAACCTGCAAAAAGCGGCAAAGATCGTGGTCGAGCAACATGGCGGCGAATTCCCGCGCAGCGTCGAGCAGCTCACCGAGCTGCCCGGCATCGGCCGCTCCACCGCCGGCGCCATCGCCAGCATCAGCATGGGCATTCGCGCGCCGATCCTGGACGGTAACGTCAAGCGTGTGCTGGCGCGCTACACCGCCCAGGCCGGCTACCCAGGCGAGCCCAAGGTAGCCAACCAACTGTGGGCCACGGCCGAGCGTTTTACCCCGCTGCAACGCGCCAATCACTATACCCAGGCCATGATGGACATGGGCGCTACGCTGTGTACCCGCAGCAAGCCCAGTTGCCTGATCTGCCCATTGCAGCGCGGCTGCGAGGCACACCTGCACGGCGAAGAAACCCGCTACCCAGAGCCCAAACCGCGCAAGGCGCTGCCGCAACGGCGCACGCTGATGCCACTGCTGGCCAACCACGAAGGCGCCATCCTGCTTTATCGCCGCCCCTCCAGCGGGCTTTGGGGTGGTTTGTGGAGCCTGCCGGAGCTGGACGACCTCGCACAGCTCGACGACCTGGCCTATCAGCACGGCTTGCGCCTGGCAGGCAGCCAGGCCATGGAAGGCCTGACCCATACCTTCAGCCACTTCCAGCTGGCAATCGAGCCCTGGCTGGTGCACGTCGACTTGGTCGGCGAGCACGTGGCCGAGGCCGACTGGCTCTGGTATAACCTCGCCACCCCGCCGCGCCTGGGCCTTGCCGCCCCGGTGAAAAAACTGCTTGAACGCGCGGCCGACGAACTGATTGCAGGAGACGCCCGATGACCCGCACCGTGATGTGCCGCAAATACAAAGAAGAATTGCCAGGCCTGGAGCGCCCGCCCTACCCCGGCGCCAAGGGCCAGGACATCTTCGAACACATCTCGCAGCAAGCCTGGGCCGACTGGCAGAAGCACCAGACCATGCTGATCAACGAAAAACGCCTGAACATGATGAATGCCGAGGACCGCAAATTCCTCCTGGCAGAGATGGACAAGTTTTTCGCCGGCGAAGAATACGCACAGGCGGAAGGCTACGTTCCACCGGCCGAATGACCCCAAAAATCGTAAGCGACGGAATTAATTTAAAATTTTTTCAAAAAGTCGTTGACGAGCGGTCCGGAAATCTATTTAATTCACCTCGTCGCCCAGATAGCTCAGTCGGTAGAGCAGAGGATTGAAAATCCTCGTGTCGGCGGTTCGACTCCGTCTCTGGGCACCACCTTCAAGCTTCTGGTGGTTGCAAAGTTACCCGAAGCGACAACAAGAAACCCGCCTAGTGCGGGTTTTTTGTTGTCTGTAATATTTGCTCATTGACCAGCATCAAATAGCCATCACTCGCTCACCTTCATAATCGAAGACGGATACCCGTATCGACCAGCAAGGACCTCCATGAGCGAAGAATCCCCCCTCCTGCTCCCCGCCCCCAGCGAACCCCCCATCACTCCAGTCCGCACGCGCCGCCCACGCCAGCGCAAGCCGGAACCGACGATCACCCGTATCAGCCAGCAACCCGCTGCACTGGAAGTTGCCACCGCCCCGAAGGGCAGCAACGAAGACAGCACCTCGGCCCACCTGCCGGCCAACTACCCCTACCGCACACGCCTGCGACGCCAGGACTACGAAAAGGCCAAGCACGCGCTGCAGATCGAGCTGTTGAAGGTACAAAGCTGGGTGAAGGAAACCGGCCAGCGTGTGGTGATCCTGTTCGAGGGGCGCGATGCCGCAGGCAAGGGCGGCACCATCAAGCGCTTCATGGAGCACCTCAACCCACGTGGCGCACGCATCGTCGCACTGGAGAAGCCGTCCGAGCAGGAACAGGGCCAGTGGTATTTCCAGCGCTACATCCAGCACCTGCCCACAGCGGGTGAAATGGTGTTCTTCGACCGCTCCTGGTACAACCGCGCGGGCGTCGAGAAGGTGATGGAGTTCTGCACACCGCTGCAGTACCTGGAGTTCATGCGCCAGACACCGGACCTGGAGCGAATGCTGTGCAACAGCGGCATCCTGCTGTTCAAGTACTGGTTTTCGGTGAACCGCGAAGAGCAACTGCGACGCTTCATTTCACGCCGGGACGACCCGCTCAAACACTGGAAGCTGTCACCCATCGACATCAAGTCGCTGGACAAGTGGGAAGACTACACCGCGGCCAAGGAAGCGATGTTCTTCCACACCGACACCGCCGATGCGCCGTGGACGGTGATCAAGTCCGATGACAAGAAGCGCGCGCGGATCAACTGCATCCGCCACTTCCTGCATTCGCTGGACTACCCGGGCAAGGACCACAGCGTGGCCCACGCCCCGGATGCGCTGCTGGTCGGCAAGGCCGCTCGCGGCTTCGAAGAAGACGAGCTGGTCGCCCAACCAGCCTGAAGCGCCTAGAAGTTGGCCATGGCACTGCAATAATCAGCTTTGCGCCGGGCCACGTCCTCGGCTTTGTCCAGGCGCTTGAGCGTGCCGCCGCAGGCGCTGTAGCCGTGCACCACCAGCTCGTAGTCGGCGCCTTTTTGCGGCACGAACGAGAACATGCCCAGGCAGTTCTGCACCGTGTCATAGCCGGCCGAGCGCCCCCCATCGAGAAAGTGCAGGGTAAACGGCTTACCGGCAGGCACCAGCACTTCGCTGACTGCGTCACCCGCCCGGGCAGATGCACTGGCAGGCATGCCCAAGGTTTCGCCATTGCGGTCGGCGAAGCCTTTGGTGGGTACCGCAATTACTCCGGCACCGGGGCTGTACCAGTCCACACAGTCCTTTTCCGGTACCGCACGTACCATACCGTCGGCGATTACCCGCAGGCGTGCGGTGTCACCGCCACTGGGCGAGCCGTAGGGGGTATTGAAAGATTTGACTGCGGCAATGTTGCCGCAGCCGGCAAGAGCGGCGGCCAGCAGGCCGAGCATGACGGGTGCTTTCATCCGTGAATGTCCTTTGCGCGAATGCCGAATGTCCGGCAGCCTGAGTCAGACCCGCCAATGCCGCTTGGGTTTCACTGCCATCTGCGATTCAATACGCACTTTTCCAGCACCACCCAAGGACTCAAGCCCCCATGGCCACCCCTACCAAGCAACAGAAACGCGCCAAGCGCGCCGCCAGCAAGGCCAAGCAGAACCGCATGGTGCGTAGCGGCCAGGCGGTCAAGCCCAGTGCCGGCGACAGCGCCAGCGTCGAGCAGGTATACAACAAGGCGATGGAGTCGGGCAGCTACGACGCGATGTTCGAGAAGATGAAGGAAGCCCAGGAAGGCGGCCTGGTGCCGATGATCTCGGTGTTCCTGGTAGACCCACTGCTGGCCCTGGTGCTCAAGGGGCACAAGGAAGAGCACGCCACCGACTACATCGTGCTGGTGTTCAACGCCTACCGCAAATGGCTGGACGGCGCCGACGAAGAGGCCACCATGGCTTGGCTGGAAAGCGACGAGTTCCAGGCTGCCTACATCACCGCATCCGAACTGGTGGCCAAGCAGCAGCAACAGCAGAAGCAGTTTGGCTGACAGGGCCATTTAACCTGCAAGGGCCCTATCGCCGGCAGCCAGCTCCCACAGGGTCATGACAGGCCTGAGTGCAGCAAGATTCCTGTAGCAGCTGGCTTGCCGGCGATAGGCCCGGTACAGGCAACAAAAAAGGCCGCACCCTCTACAGGACGCGGCCTTTTCATTACAGCCAGCGCGGATCAGTTATCCAGCGCCACCCGCCCGGCAGCTTCGCGCTTGCGGTGTACCAGCAATCCAGCCGCTACCACACCAATGCTCAGCAACGCAGTCGCGATGATCTCCGCACGGTGATCCTCACGCAGCGCCATGACCACCAGAATGGCGACGATGAAGGCAATGGTCGCCCAGGTCAGGCCCGGGAACAGCCACATCTTGAAGGTGATCTTCTCGCCACGGGCCTCACGCTGGCCGCGCATGCGCAGTTGCGACACGGCAATCACCAGGTATACCAGCAAGGCAATGGCGCCAGAGCTGGCCAGCAGGAATTCGAACACCTGGGCCGGGGCCACGAAGTTGGCGAACACGCAAAGGAAAGCCGCTGCAGTGGACAGCAAAACCGCCACATGCGGGGTTGCCGCCTTGGTGGTGCGCTGGGCGATCGCCGGGGCGTCGCCACGCTTGCTCAGCGAGAACAGCATGCGCGAAGAGGTATACAGCGCCGAGTTCAGGCAGCTGGTCACGGCGATCAGCACGACGATGTCGACGATCAGCTTGGCATTCGGCACGCCGATGCGGCTCAGCACAGTCTGGTAGGAACCGGTTTCGGCCAGGGCCGGGTCGTTCCACGGCACCAGGGCCACGACCAGGAAGATCGACACCAGGTAGAACAGGCAGATACGCCAGATGACCGAGTTGGTGGCGCGGCTGATCTGCTTGCCCGGGTCCTTCGACTCGGCAGCAGCAATGGTGACGATTTCGGTACCCATGAACGAGAACATGGTGGTCAGCATGGCTGCCAGCACTGCGCCCAGGCCGTTAGGCATAAAGCCTTGGGTATCGAACAGGTGGCTGGCACCGCTCACCTGGCTGCTCGGCACAAAGCCGAACATGGCCGCACAGCCCACGGCGATGAAACCGATGATCGCCAGCACCTTGAGCAGGGCGAACCAGAACTCGAACTCACCGTAGTTCTTCACACTGCACAGGTTGGTCAGGGTCAGCGCCAGGGTAATGATGAGGGAGAACGCCCACAGATCCACCGCAGGGAACCAGGCATGCAGAATGGCCGCGGCAGCGTTGGCCTCCAGCGGAATCACCAGCACCCAGAACCACCAGTACAGCCAGCCAATGGTAAAACCGGCCCAGCGCCCGATGGCGCGGTCGGCATAGGTAGAGAACGAACCGGTGTCAGGCGAGGCGACCGCCATTTCACCCAACATGCGCATCACCAGCACGACCAGCGTACCGGCGGCGGCGTAAGCCAGCAGCACGGCCGGGCCGGCAGCTGCGATGGCGTGGCCGGAGCCTACGAACAGGCCGGCACCGATGACACCAGCGATGGACAGCATGGTCACATGCCGTTGTTTGAGCCCCTGAGCGAGGTCATTGGAATTGTTACCGCTCATAAAACTACCTTTGTAAGGAGTGGACCACTCCGACTGCGGGTACGGAGCGCGCCAAGGGTTGACCTAGGCGTCGCTGCAATCGGCGGTTTCCTACTGGCAATAAGCGCGCCATCTGCTGAATGCATTCGTCAGAAAATTTCACGGGCCTTTTAGCACGCGGTTTGGAGGGCTTTCGGCCACGGCTTGACCGAAAGGACGCCAAATCATCGGATTACTGAAATACCCACTTACAAACGCACCAAAGGTGCTCCTCGGTAACACCCGTGCACCACCGCAATGCCAGAAAGTGCAACCTTGAGGTACAACCCTTTAGCCTGTGGCGCGTCCACAGATAAGGCTGCCCCCTGAGAACACCTTTGACCTAAAGGTCGGATTTACCCCTCGAATGGGCCAAAACCGCTTCCATGAGCGGGCTAAAGCTGGCACCATCGCGCCTTTTTTCATCAAGGCTCTGGTGCTGGGCGACACCTTCGCGGACATCTGCGCGACGTTACGCTGTAGCGATGCGACAAACTGCCCCACCAGTGCCCACAGTCCCTGGCAACCCTGTTGGCCGCCATAATGCCGCTATGCTAGCTTGGCGCACGCCAGGAAGGCCGCCAATAGCTGGGAACGCACCCGAACACATGAGGACCGCACATGGCTCAGGCCACGCCCGCGCTGGAAATCCGCAATCTGCACAAACGCTACGGCGAGCAGGAAATTCTCAAGGGCATTTCGCTGACCGCGCGCGACGGTGACGTGATCTCCATCCTGGGGTCGTCAGGCTCCGGCAAGTCCACCCTGCTGCGTTGCATCAACCTGCTCGAGAACCCGCACCAGGGCGAAATCCTGGTTGCTGGCGAAGCCCTCAAGCTCAAGGCAGCCAAAAACGGCGACCTGGTCGCTGCCGACAACCGCCAGATCAACCGCCTGCGCAGCGAAATCGGCTTTGTCTTCCAGAACTTCAACCTGTGGCCGCACATGTCGATCCTCGACAACATCATCGAGGCGCCACGCCGCGTGCTCGGCCAAAGCAAGGCCGAGGCCATCGAAGCCGCCGAAGCGCTGCTGAACAAGGTGGGCATCTACGACAAACGCCACAGCTACCCCGCCCAGCTTTCCGGTGGCCAGCAACAGCGTGCCGCCATTGCCCGTACCCTGGCCATGAAGCCTAAAGTGATCCTGTTCGACGAGCCCACTTCGGCCCTCGATCCGGAAATGGTCCAGGAAGTGCTTAACGTTATCCGCGCATTGGCCGAAGAAGGCCGTACCATGCTGTTGGTAACGCACGAGATGAGCTTTGCCCGCCATGTGTCCAGTGAAGTCGTCTTCCTGCACCAGGGCCTGGTCGAAGAGCAGGGATCGCCGCAGCAGGTCTTCGAGAACCCGAACTCGGCGCGTTGCAAGCAATTCATGTCAAGCCACCGCTAACGGAGCAATACATGCACACCTACAAGAAGTTTCTCCTGGCAGCTGCTGCCACGCTGGTGATGTCGGCAAACGCCATGGCCGCAGAAAAACTGCGCATGGGCATCGAAGCCGCCTACCCACCGTTCAACAACAAGGATGCCAGCGGTAACGTGGTTGGCTTCGATAAAGACATCGGCGATGCCCTGTGCGCCAAGATGAAAGTCGAGTGCTCGGTCGTTACCTCCGACTGGGACGGCATCATCCCGGCCCTGAACGCCAAGAAGTTCGACTTCCTGGTGTCTTCGCTGTCGATCACCGACGAGCGCAAGCAGGCTGTGGACTTCACCGAGCCGTACTACTCCAACAAGCTGCAGTTCATCGCGCCGAAAAACGTCGACTTCAAGACTGACAAAGAGTCGCTGAAGGGCAAGGTCATCGGCACCCAGCGTGCAACCCTGGCCGGCACCTACCTTGAAGACAACTTCAAGGGCGTGGACGTGAAGCTGTACGACACCCAGGAAAACGCCTACCTGGACCTGGTGTCCGGCCGCATCGACGGCATCCTGGCCGACAAGTACGTGCAGTACGAGTGGCTGAAAAGCAAAGACGGCTCCAACTTCGAGTTCAAGGGCGAGCCGGTGATGGACAGCGACAAGATCGGCATTGCCGTGCGCAAAGGTGACACCAAGCTGCGCGACGAGCTGAACAAAGCCCTGGCAGAAATCAAGGCCGACGGCACGTACAAGAAGATCAACGACAAGTACTTCCCGTTCAGCATCGAATGACCCGCCCTGACCGGCGCGCCCACGTGGCGCGCCAGTCCCTAAAATGACCTGCCCATGAATATCGACCTGCACGGATTCGGTCCGGCCATGATGGCCGGCACCTTGATGACCGTAAAACTGGCGCTTTGCGCCTTGCTGCTGGGGCTGGTGCTGGGCCTGCTCGGCGCCCTGGCCAAAACCTCACCGCTCAAGCCCCTGCAATGGCTTGGCGGCTTCTACTCGACCCTGGTTCGTGGCGTGCCCGAACTGCTGTGGGTACTGCTTATCTATTTCGGTACCGTCGGGCTGATGAACAGCCTCGGCGAAGCCCTGAACATGCCGGGCCTGGAGCTTAGCGCCTTCGCGGCGGGTGTAATCGCCCTGGGCTTGTGCTTTGGCGCCTACGCCACCGAAGTGTTCCGTGGCGCCATCCTGGCGATCCCCAAGGGCCATCGTGAAGCGGGCCTGGCGCTGGGCCTGTCCAAGGGCCGCATCCTGTCGCGGATCATCCTGCCGCAGATGTGGCGTATCGCCCTGCCCGGCCTTGGCAACCTGTTCATGATCCTGATGAAGGACACCGCCCTGGTGTCGGTGATCGGCCTGGAAGAAATCATGCGTCACTCGCAAATCGGCGTGACCGTGACCAAGGAGCCGTTCACTTTCTACATGGTCGCAGCCTGCATCTACCTGGGCCTGACCGTCATTGCCATGACCGGCATGTACTTCATGGAAAAACGCGCCGCTCGCGGCTTTGCGAGGGCTGAATAATGAATTGGGAAGTCATCTTCAAATGGCTGCCGCGCCTGGCCGAGGGTGCGGTCCTGACCCTGGAGCTGGTAGCCATTGCCGTGGTTGCCGGTTTGATCCTGGCCATCCCGCTGGGCATCGCCCGCTCCTCGCGCCACTGGTACGTGCGCGCCGTGCCGTTCAGCTACATCTTCTTCTTCCGTGGTACGCCGCTGCTGGTGCAGTTGTTTCTGGTCTATTACGGCCTGGCGCAGTTCGATGCGGTGCGCTCGAGCTCGCTGTGGCCGTACCTGCGCGATCCGTTCTGGTGCACGGTGCTGACCATGACCCTGCACACCGCCGCGTACATTGCCGAGATCCTGCGTGGCGCGCTGCAATCGATCCCCAAAGGTGAGATCGAAGCGGCGCGGGCGCTGGGCATGTCGCGGGGCAAGGCGCTGTTCTACATCATGCTGCCCCGTGCTGCGCGCATCGGCCTGCCGGCGTACAGCAACGAAGTGATCCTGATGCTCAAGGCCAGTGCGCTGGCCAGTACCGTGACCCTGCTGGAACTGACCGGCATGGCCCGTACCATCATTGCCCGTACCTACCTGCCGGTGGAAATCTTCTTTGCCGCAGGCGTGTTCTACCTGGTGATCTCGTTCTTGCTGGTGCAGGGCTTCAAGCTGCTGGAGCGCTGGCTGCGTGTGGATGCCTGCCAAGGGCGCTGACATCTCCTGGCCTTCTT